>JALSRF010000078.1 GCA_026984895.1 Paracoccaceae bacterium | reverse complement strand
CATCTTCAGGATTCGCTCACCTGCCTTGATGCGGGCGCGCAGTTCCATCCCCGCGACGGGCTTCGTCAGGAAATCGTCTGCACCCACGTCCAGCCCGTGCGCCACCTCGCCCTTTTCCGAACGCGACGTCAGCAGGATGAAGTAGCCATAGTCCGAACCTTCCATTTCGCGAAACGCCTGGCAGAATTCCAGCCCGTTCATCCCCGGCATCATCCAGTCGCTCATGACCAGCCTGATCTTTTCGCGGCGGCATATTTCCAGGGCGCGTTCGCCCGAGTCGGCCTCGATCACGTCGTAACCCCAGCGGTTCAGGTAGGATTTCAGGATCCGGCGTTGCGATCCGCTGTCATCCACAACCAGAACCCGGCACCCCGCCGACACCGCGCCGGCGGGCGCCTGTTCATCCTGAATTTGCCTGTCCGCCAACGGGTTCCTCCGGTTTGATCCGCGGGGAACCTGACGCGATAACCTTCACATCGCGTTAAACGACAAATGCAAGGCATTTTCCCGCTTGCGAAAACGCCTCGTTAAGTTCCGTGCTCTAGTGCTGGCGGTGTGGGGGCGCTGAACATCGGGGTGGCGCTATGGTGGATTGGGATCGTGTCTGCGAACTTCGCGGCGAGGTTGGCGAAGAAGACTTTCTGGAGGTTGTCGAAATCTTCCTGGAAGAAGTGGAAGAAGTGATAACGCGTATGCGCCAGTCGCCGGACCCGAACTCTTACGAGGCCGACCTCCATTTCCTGAAAGGCAGCGCGCTGAACCTGGGCTTCAAGGCCCTGAGCGATGCCTGCAGCGCCGGCGAAAAGGCCGCGCGCGACGGGCAGGCGGAATCGGTGGACATCCAGAACATCCTTTCCATTTACGAAATGTCCATGGCCGAATTCCTGGCAGGCAGCGCGCAGCGCAACTTTGCCGCCTGATCGCGCTCAGACGACAAACTCGGCCAGGGTATCGTCCTCGGTGATGTCGGTGTAGACGAAACCGGAGCCGTCCAGCCTGGCGCGGAGAAGGTCGAAGTTCGCAGGATCGCCGGTTTCGATGCCGATCAGGACGGAACCGAAGTTGCGCGCGGATTTTTTCATGTATTCGAAGCGCGCGATGTCATCATCCGGTCCCAGAAGTTCAAGGAACTCGCGCAGCACGCCCGGGCGCTGCGGCATGCGCAGGATGAAGTATTTCTTCAGCCCGAGAAAACGTTGCGCGCGTTCCTTGACCTCGGGCAGGCGCTCGAAATCGAAATTGCCGCCAGAGGTAACGCAGACCACCGATTTGCCGCGGATGTCCTCGCGCAGATCGCTCAGAGCGTCCACCGCCAGCGCGCCAGCGGGCTCCAGCACGATGCCTTCGGTGTTCAGCATATCGAGGATCGTGGTGCAGATGCGGTCTTCCGGGCAGACGATCACCTGGGCCGGGGGCACATCCGCCAGCACCCGGAACGGCGCGGCGCCGACGCGCGCCACCGCCGCGCCATCAACGAAGGTATCCACCTTGTCCAGAGTCACCAGCGCGCCCGCCTTCAGCGCCGCGCGCAGGCTGGCGCCACCGGCCGGTTCGGCAAAGCGCAAGGCCGTATCGGGTGCCGCGGCGGCAAGCGCCGTGCGGATACCCGCCGACAACCCGCCCCCGCCCACCGGCAAGACCACCATGTCGGGCGGCGCGGGCAGCTGGGCCAGCATTTCCACCGCGACCGAGGCCTGCCCCTCGATCACGTCGAGATCGTCGAAGGGTGCCAGAAAATGCGCGCCCTTGTCGGCGCAATAGGCCTGCGCCGCGGCCAGCGTATCGTCGAAATAGTCGCCGGTCAGCACGATCTCGATGCAGTCGCCGCCAAAGGTGCGGGTCTTGGCAATCTTTTGCTGGGGCGTCGTCACCGGCATGAAGATCACGCCCTTCACCCCGAAATGGCGGCAGACGAAGGCAACCCCCTGCGCGTGATTGCCGGCGCTGGCGCACACGAAAAGGCCGCGCGCGGGATCGGCGGCCAGCACCTTGCGCATGGCATTGAAGGCCCCGCGGATCTTGTAGGAGCGCACCGGGCTCAGGTCTTCGCGCTTCAGCCAGATATCGGCCCCGAAACGCGCGCTCAGATGCGCGTTGCGCTGCAACGGGGTGGGTTCGAACAGGTCGCGCATGGCGGCCGTGGCGGCACGGGCATTTTCAGGATCGTGTTCCATCTTTCCGCTGTGGCCGGAATCGCGCCGTGGATCAAGCCGGGTGCGGCCATTTGCGCGGGGCTGACCGCCGCTTGCCCCGCCCGGAAAAAGCCAATACAAGGCGCCGAATTCGCCAACCGCAGGAGGTCCCTCATGTCAGCGCCAAAGAAAGTCGTGCTTGCCTACAGCGGCGGGCTGGACACCTCGATCATCCTGAAATGGCTGCAAACCGAATATGGCTGCGAGGTGGTGACCTTCACCGCCGATCTTGGCCAGGGCGAAGAACTGGAACCCGCGCGCAAGAAGGCCGAGATGTTGGGGATTTCGCCGGAAAACATTTATATCGAGGACCTGCGCGAGGAATTCGTGCGCGATTTCGTGTTTCCGATGTTCCGCGCCAATGCGCAATACGAAGGGCTGTATCTGCTGGGCACCTCGATCGCGCGGCCGCTGATCTCCAAACGGCTGGTCGAGATTGCCGCCGAAACCGGCGCCGATGCCATCGCCCATGGCGCCACCGGCAAGGGCAACGACCAGGTGCGTTTCGAACTGGCGGCATATGCGCTGAACCCGGACATCAAGGTGATCGCCCCCTGGCGGGAATGGGACCTGACCAGCCGCACGAAGCTGCTGGAGTTTGCCGAGGCGCATCAGATCCCGATCGCGAAGGACAAGCGCGGCGAAGCGCCCTTTTCGGTCGATGCAAACCTGCTGCACACCTCGTCCGAAGGAAAGGTGCTGGAAAACCCGGCCGAGGAGGCGCCCGATTACGTCTACCAGCGCACGGCAAACCCCGAGGACGCACCGGATGCGCCGGAGCATGTGGAAATCGGTTTCGAACGCGGCGATGCCGTGTCTGTCAACGGCGAAACGCTTTCACCGGCGGCGCTGCTGACGCGGCTCAATGAGCTGGGCGGCAGGCACGGGATCGGACGGCTGGACCTGGTCGAGGGCCGCTTCGTCGGCATGAAGTCGCGCGGCATCTACGAAACGCCGGGGGGCACGCTGCTGCTGGAGGCGCATCGCGGGATCGAGCAGATCACGCTTGATCGCGGGGCTGCGCATCTGAAGGACGAGATCATGCCGCGCTATGCCGAAACGATCTACAACGGTTTCTGGTTCAGCCCCGAACGCGAGATGATGCAGGCACTGATCGACAGGAGCCAGGACCACGTTACGGGCACGGTGCGGCTGAAGCTTTACAAGGGGCTGGCGCGCACCGTCGGGCGGTGGTCCGAACATTCGCTCTATTCCGAAGAGCATGTGACCTTCGAGGACGACGCCGGCGCCTACGACCAGAAGGACGCGGCCGGGTTCATCCAGTTGCAGGCGCTGCGCCTGAAGCTGCTGGCGATGCGCGACCGGCGGGTGAAATAGGGTCTTGAGAAGCGGGCGGCCAAGACC
>JALSRF010000077.1 GCA_026984895.1 Paracoccaceae bacterium | reverse complement strand
CGCGCCCGCATCGCCGTCGCCGTCGCCGTCGTCATCGTCGTCGCCGTCGCGCCCGTCTCCGTCGCGCCGGAGCGACCCCGCGCCGGGCGCCGCTGCGGCCCGCGCCGGCGAACAGCCGTCAGCCGAACAGCCGTCTGCCGATCAACCGCCGCCCGATCCAGCGCCGCCCGATCCAGCGCCGGCCGCCCCGGCGCCCGGGCCGCGCGCCGACACCCCGGCCGATCGCCCGGCGGCGCTGGTTTCCCGGGCCATCGCCTATCTCGACGAACGCACGCGCCTTCTTGCCCGACAGGCGCCCGACGCAGAGGATACCGGCGAGATCGTCCAGACATGCGTCGAAACCTCGGCCCGGCTTGCCGACATGCTTGCCGAAGCCGATCCGGCGCCGGGCCCGCTTCGCACGCTTGCCGAAACTGCGCAGGAATCCGCCGACGTCATCGTGCTGATGCAGTTCGAAGACGGCCCCCGTCCGGCGGCCGACGCCCTGTGCGTGCTGTTGCAGCTCAGAAACGACCTGCAGGCGCTGCGGGCGGCGTGAATTGAAGACAAGATGCCATTTTTTGGCGTTTTCCTGCCTCATTTTCGCCCCGATTAGCAGGGACTTTGACAAAATGGCCCTACTCTATCGGGTTTGTCCGAAATCCGGGGACAATCCGATGGCTCGCGATGTCGGGGGCACGGGACAACATTGACGCTATCTGCGGCGGGACAAGATGAACGAAACAACGCAAGTCGACACTGCGCAGGCAGCACCGGAGGGGGGCGTCCCACGGGCCCCGCAGACGGCCCTGTTGCGCGCCGCCCTGACCGGGTTCGACCCCTACCTGCGCAAGGCCGATATCCTGAAACAGGCGCTCGACAGGCTTGCCGGCGTGGGCGACGAGGCCGTGCGCGAGGGCGTGGCCCGGCTGCTCGGCCAGCTTGACGCGCTGGAACCCAGCGTCACGATGATCGGCCAGGTCAAGGCCGGCAAGACCTCTCTGGTGAATGCGATGGCCGGGGCGCCGGGGCTTCTTCCGGCGGACGTGAACCCCTGGACCTCGGTGGTGACCTCGCTGCACATCTCGCCGCGCCCGCGCCCCGAGGGCGACGGCGCGGTGTTTCGCTTCTTCGACGAAGCCGAGTGGGACCGCCTGGTGGACAAGGGCGGGCGCGTGGGCGAACTGGCCAGCCGTGCCGGCGCCGAGGACGAACTGGAGACCGTTCGCCAGCAGGTGCTGATGATGCGCGAAAAGGCGCGCGCGCGCCTCGGGCGCCGGTTCGAGATGCTGCTGGGGCAGGAACACGACTACGGCTATGTGGACCGGGAACTCATCGAACGCTACGTCTGCCTGGGCGAAGAGCCGGAGGACGAGGAACAGGATGTGTGTCTTGCAAGCACCGCCAGCCAGGGGCGGTTTGCCGACATCACCAAGTCGGCCGATATCTACCTGAGCCGCCCCGAGTTCCCGCTGAACCTGTGCATCCGCGACACGCCGGGCGTGAACGATACCTTCATGATGCGCGAACAGATCACCATCCGCGCCATCCGCGGCAGCCGGCTGTGCGTGGTGGTGCTGTCGGCGCATCAGGCGCTGTCCACCGTGGACATGGCGCTGATCCGGCTGATCTCGAACATCCGCTCGCGCGAGGCCGTGATCTTCGTCAACCGCATCGACGAACTCTCTGACCCGGCGCGCGAGGTTCCCGAGATCCGCAACAGCATTCGCCGGACTCTGAAACAGTTGCACGGCCCCGAAGATGCCCAGATCCTTTTCGGCAGCGCCTACTGGGCCAACAACGCCCTGTCCGGCGATCTGAACGGCATGTCGCCCGCCTCGATCGCCGCCTTGCTGAACTGGGCAAGGGTCGAACTGGGCACCAGGACCGAAGCCACCACGCCCGAGGAAATGATCTGGGCGCTGTCCGGCGTGCCGTCTCTTTATGCGGCCATTGCCGAACGATCGTGCGAAACCGTCGGGCAGGAAACGCTGGACAAGGTTGCGCGCAAGGCGCTGAACATCGGCAACGGCATGCGCGCCACCAACCAGGTGATCTGGCTGCAACGCAAGGGCGCGCGCCAGGAGCCGGTGGACAAGGCCGGGGTGCTGGGGCGCCTTGACGACATCGAGCGGCGCAACCTGACGCTGTTCGACGACGAATTCGCCCGGCTCGCCGAGAACTTCAACACCCGCATCGACCGTTCGCACCGGTCGTTTCTCGACCGCTCCACCGCCGCGCTGATCAACCATCTGGAACGGTTCGGCGAACGCGCGGTCTGGAAATGCGACCCGGCCGGGCTGCGCATGCTGCTGCGCTCGGCCTACCAGATTTTCGGCACCCGCAGCCAGGGCGCGGCCAAGGCCGTCTACGAAGGCGCGGCGATGGAGCTTGGCGAACTTTTCGGGCGCACCTTCGCCGGGCTCGGCGTGCAGTATCAGGTCGAGGCGCCGCCGGTGCCGCGGGTGCCGCCGCCGGTCTTCATCGGCCAGACCATCGCCCTGGACCTGCATCTTGGCTGGTGGAAGAGCTGGTGGCAGAAGCGGCGCGGCTACAAGGCCTTCGCATCGAATTTCAACGCGATGATAAAGGCCGAAACCGACCCCATCGTCGCGCAGCTGAAGACCCGCCAGATCGAGGCGATCCGCGACGAAATGCGCGGCGTGCTGCAGGAATTCCTGAGCGAACAGCGCACCATCATGCTGCGCGTCATCGACCAGGCGGACGCCAGCCCCGACCAGGTCAGGCGCCTGCTGGGCGTGGATGCCCGCGAAGAACGCGAAACCATGGTGGAAAACACCCTGAACACCCTCAACCAGTGCGTCGGCTGACCCGGCCCGAACACGGGCGGCACGGCCCCAGACAGAAAGGCGGCAACAGATGAGCGAGAACGATATCTGCCCCCCCGAAACCACCGCACAGCCCCAAGGCGCGGAGCGCCGTAAGCCGCGCCTGGCGCTGATGGGCGAATTCAGCGCCGGCAAGAGCACGCTGTGCAACCTTCTGATCGGCACCCGCTACCTGCCGACACGGGTTACGGCCACGCAGTTGCCGCCGGTCTGGATCTCCTACGGCACGGACGCGCCCTACCGGCTGGACAGGCAGGGCAACCGGATCCCGATCTCGATCGCGCAGATCGACGAGGTGCCGCTGGCCGAAACCGCGCTGATCCGCCTGTTCCTGGAAGCCGACATCCTTGAGCTGTGCGACCTGATCGACATGCCCGGCATATCGGACCCGAGCATGTCGTCGGATGTCTGGGAAAGCGTGATCCCCGAGGCCGACGGGGTGTTGTGGTGCACCCATGCCACCCAGGCCTGGCGCCAGAGCGAGGCCGCCGTCTGGCGCACGCTGCCCGACTCGCTGCATGAAAAGAGCCTGCTGCTGATCACCCGCATCGACAAGATTCTTTCCGAGGACGACCGGCGCAAGGTGGCGCGCCGGGTGGTGCGTGAAACCGCCGGGCAGTTCGCCGGCGTGTTCCCGATTTCGCTGACCGAAGCGATCGATGCCGAATGGGACCGCGAGATGTGGGAGGCCAGCGGCGCCGAACAGTTCACCCAGCGTCTGCTGGACCTGCTGACCGATTTCGGCGCACTGGAGCGGGCGATGAACGCCCCGCGACTCCAGCGCCAGGCCCGGGCCGCGGTGCAGGACGGTGCGGGCGCGCTTGCCGGCACCGCCGCCCCGGCGCACCAGCCCGCGCCCGCCGACGCCCCGGCGCCGGTCCAGACCACGATCGGGGCCGTTCGCCCGCGCCGCGTGCGCTCGCGCGTGTCGCGCACGCCCCGCCCGGCGCGCGGCAGCCTGCCCGCCGGTCTGCCGGCCGGTCTGGTGCCGCAACTGTGACCATCGCGCCGCCGCCGCCACCGCGCGCCGCCCGTCTCTGCCCGCCGCCGCCGCGCGCCGTCGCGTGGCGCTCTCGTGCCCTGCGCTCGCGCTCGGGGCACCGGCGCTGCATGTCCGGCTGACGGCAGCGCGAAAAAAACCCTACGCATTGCACGCCGCATTGGTTAATCAGAAGATCAGGTGACGGCGGCTCTTGCGCCGGCCCGTCGGATACAGGTGCATGTGCGATGATCATGGAGCAGTTGGAAGAGTTGCGGGCGGCTTTTGCGCAGTGCCGGGCCCTGGCTCTGGCGGACCTGGCCTCGGGAACGATTTACCGGGTCAGCGCCCGCGAAAAGCAGCCGCAGGAACGCTTTGACGCCATGTGCGCCGCGGCCGCGGAGGTGTTCTGCCGCCCGCCGGGCGATGCGCTGGCGCGGGCCTCGGGCCATGAGGAAGCGCGCGCGCTGAACGAAGTCATGCTGTTTCGCGGCGACGACCTGTGCATTTTCCTGCGCGCGCCGTGGGATCCGGGCGAAGCGGTGCTGTGCCTGTGCGAGGCGGCGCTGGATGTGGACGCGTTTCTGGAAGCCGCGCGCGAACGGCTGGCGCAGATTGCGGCGGCGGCCTGACAGTGAAGGGGACGACGCACACAGATGACGACCCGGCGGTGCCCAGATGAGTGAGCGCGAAAGGCTGAACAGGGTCCTCGAGCGCCTGGCGGCACTCGCAGACGGGCACGCAGAGGGGCGCGCCGGCGCGCCCGGGGAGGCCGGCAGCCGGCGCGTTCTTGGCGGGGCGCAGGGCCACGACGATCTGCTGCGCCAGATCCTGTGCGAAATCGACGTGACCAT
>JALSRF010000076.1 GCA_026984895.1 Paracoccaceae bacterium | reverse complement strand
CGCCAGGGATGCCGGCGAGGTCAACTATCGGGATCTGCTGGCCGATACCGGCGTGGCCAAGGTTTCGGTCGTGGGAATCGGCATGCGTTCTCATGCGGGCGTGGCCGCTAAGATGTTCGATGTGCTTGCAAGGGAGGGCATCAACATCAAGGTGATCACCACGTCCGAGATCAAGATTTCCGTGCTGGTGGACAGGAAATACTTGGAACTTGCGGTGCAGGCGCTGCATGATGCCTTCGAACTGGAAAAGGCGGCCTGACACGGTGCCCGGAAAGGGAGCATGATCGACGATCCGAGCGAAAGCGACAGCCGCCGCCTGCTGCGGCGCTTGCGCGACGTGCTGGCCGAGGAATCGGCCGGGCAGAAACGTCTGGACCGCATCACCCGTCTGATCGCCGACAGCACCGGCTCGGACGTCTGTTCGATCTACCTGTTCCGCGACGCCGAAACGCTTGAACTCTGTGCGACCGAGGGCCTCAACCCGGAGGCGGTGCACAAGACCCGGCTGCGTATCGGCGAAGGTCTGGTGGGCCGGGTTGCGCGCACCGGCACCCCGGTCAATACCGCCAACGCCCCGGCCGAGCCGGGCTTTCGCTTCATGCCGGAAACCGGCGAGGAGGTGTTTTCCACCTTCCTGGGCATCCCCATCCAGCGGCTGGGCGAAACCATCGGCGTCCTGGTGATCCAGTCTCGCGAATCGCGGCGCTGTTCCGAGGATTCCGTCTATGCACTGGAAGTGGTGGCCATGGTGCTGGCGGAAATGGCCGAACTCGGGGCATTTGTCGGCGAAGGCGCGGCGCTGCGGGCGCTGCACCAGAAATCGGTCACGCTGCAGACGGTTGTCGGGCAGGAAGGGGTGGCCGAAGGCCATGTCTGGCTGCACGAGCCGCGGGTCGTGGTGACCAACCCGGTGGCCGACGACCCCGAAGCCGAAAAGGCCCGGCTGAACGACGCGGTCGAGCAGCTGCGCATTTCGGTTGACGACATGCTGTCGCTTGCCGGAACAGCCGACAAGGAACAGCGCGACGTGCTTGAAACCTACCGGATGTTCGCCCGCTCCACCGGCTGGCTCCGGCGCATGGAAGAAGACGTGGCGCGCGGACTGTCGGCCGAGGCGGCGGTGGAAAAGGAACAGTCGCTGGCCCGCACCCGGATGGATCGCTCGTCCGACCCCTACCTGCGCGAGCGGCTTCACGACCTGGATGACCTGTCCAACCGCCTGTTGCGCATCCTCACCGGCCAGGGGCGCAACACCGGCGCCGAGATGCCCCCGGAACCGGTGCTGGTGGCGCGCAATATCGGCCCCGGCGAACTGCTGGAATACGGGCGCAAGCTGCGCGGGATCGTCCTGGAAGAGGGCTCGGTCGGCAGCCATGCCGCGATTGTCGCGCGCGCGCTGGCCATTCCGCTGCTGATCCATGCGCACAATATCACCACCGAGGCGCTGAACGGCGACCTGATCCTGCTGGATGGCGAACAGGGCGTGGTGCACCTGCGCCCCGAGGAAAACGTCGCCGCCGCCTTTCGCGACAAGATCGCCATGGCGGCAAAGGCGCAGGAGCGCTATGCGGTGCTGCGCGACAAGCCGGCCCGCGCGCTGTGCGGCACCGAAGTGTCGCTGATGATGAACGCCGGTCTGATGGCCGACCTGCCATCGCTCGGGAACTCGGGGGCCGACGGCGTGGGGCTGTTTCGCACCGAGCTTCAGTTCCTGATCCGCTCGACGGTTCCGCGGCGCGGCGATCTTGCCGCGCTTTACCGGCGGGTCATGGACGCCGCCGGAGGCAAGCGCGTGGTGTTTCGCACGCTCGACATCGGCTCGGACAAGGTTCTGCCCTACATGAAACCGCAGGACGAACCGAACCCGGCCATGGGCTGGCGGGCGATCCGGGTGGGGCTGGAAAAACGCGGCATGATGCGCATGCAGCTGCAGGCGCTGGTGCGCGCCGCCCGGGGTCGGCCGCTGAGCGTCATGTTCCCCTTCATCGCCCAGTTCGAGGAATTCAAGGAGGCGCGTGACCATTTCCTGGGCGTGCTCGAACACGAAAGGCGGCTCGGCCACGCGGTGCCGGAAAAGGTGGAAATCGGCGCCATGGTGGAAACCCCGTCCATGGCCTTCGCGCCGCGCCAGTTCTTCGAGCTGACCGACTTCATTTCCATCGGCGGCAACGACCTGAAGCAGTTCTTCTTCGCGGCCGACCGGGAAAACGAGCGCGTGCGCCGGCGCTACGACACGCTGAACGTCAGCTTTCTTTCGCTGGTGCACCGGATCGTCGAGCGCTGCGAGGCGGCCGGAACGCCGCTGTCGTTTTGCGGCGAGGATGCCGGGCGCCCGATCGAGGCGATGTGCCTTGCCGCGCTTGGCATGCACGCGCTTTCGATGCGCCCGGCCTCGATCGGGCCGGTCAAGCACCTGATCCGGCGCGTCAACCTGAAAGAGGTGCTCGACGTGATCCGCACGGCCTGCGATTCGGGCGAACAATCGGTGCGCCCGGCCGTGATGGACTACCTGCGAAACCGCAGCCCGGGCTGAAGGCCGTCATGCCGACGCGCCGGGCCGATGCGGGCGGACCGCGCCACGCACCCCGTCCCAGGCCCCGGGGCGCAGGGCCAGGCCAAGCACCCTTTCGGGGTTGGTCGGGGGCGGCATCGTCACCGCGTCCAGCCGGAAGAAGCCGAAACGCCCGTAATAGGCCTTGTCGCCCACCAGCAGCACCCGGTCCCAGCGCCCGGCGGCACGCGCCAGGCTGTCGCAGATCAGCGACGCCCCCAGACCTTCGCCCTGGTGCGTCGGATGCACCGCGATCGGCCCCAGCAGCAGCGCCGGCGCCGTGCCCGCCCGCACCGGCCAGTAACGGATCGCCCCGACCAGCGCACCCGCGCCGTCGCGCGCCACCAGGCACAGCTCGGCCACCGGCGCCGTGCCCTCGCGCAGCCGGTAGGACGACAGCGCCTCGCGCCCCGGGGCAAAGCACAGGTCGTAGAGCGTCTCGACCTCCCACCAGTCGTCCGGCGTTTCGCGCGCCAGCGTGATCACCCCTGCCCCCTTTTTTTCGGCCTTTTTGACTGGAAAGCCTGCTAGCACGGGGCTAGTTGGGGGGCAATGAAAGGACGCGAGCAATGTTTTATCAGCCGAAGGACGGCCACGGCCTGCCTCACAACCCGTTCAACGCCATCGTCACCCCGCGCCCGATCGGCTGGATTTCCACCCGCGGCAGGGACGGGCACGAGAACCTCGCGCCCTATTCCTTCTTCAACGCCGTCGCCTACGAGCCGCCGCAGGTGATGTTTGCCTCCACCGCCGACAAGCCCGACCGGCACATCGGCAAGGACACGGTGGCCAATATCGACGAAACCGGCGTGTTTTGCGTGAACATCGTCGAATACGCCATGCGCGACGCGATGAACGCCACCTCGGGCAGCTATGCCGCGGCCGAGGACGAGTTCGATCTCGCCGGGCTTGCCCGCGCCGAATGCGAGACCGTCGCCTGTTCGCGCGTCGCCGCGGCGCCGGCGGCACTGGAATGCCGGCTGACGCAGATGGTCACGCTGGCGGGCAAGGCCAACTATGTGGTTTTCGGCGAGGTCACGGGCATTCATCTGCGCGACGACTGCCTGGTCAACGGGCTTTTCGATGTCACCACCTTCCGCCCGCTGGCACGCCTTGGCTATCGCGACTACACGATGGTTGGCGATCTCTTCAGCCTCAGCCGCCCCGACGACGAAACCCGCTGAGCGCCCGGCCAGCGCCTGACGCCGCCCCGCCGGCGCTCAACTGGATGTTACCGCGCGGGCAACGGGCTTTTCTTTCGCCCGGGCAGTTGGCAGACTGGCGCCGGAAGCAGGAAAGGACAGGCACGTGAGCAAGACGGTCATCGGCGTCATCGGCGGCTCTGGCGTTTACGAAATCGACGGGCTGCAGGACGCCCGCTGGCAGGCGGTAGAGACGCCCTGGGGCGCGCCTTCGGACGAAATTCTCACCGGGGTTCTGGACGGCGTGCGCATGGCCTTCCTGCCGCGTCACGGGCGCGGGCATGTGCATTCACCGACGGATGTGCCCTACCGCGCCAACATCGACGCGCTGAAGCGGCTCGGGGTAACGGACGTGATCTCGGTCTCGGCCTGCGGATCGTTCCGCGAAGAGATGGCGCCGGGGGATTTCGTGATCGTCGATCAGTTCATCGATCGCACCTTCGCGCGCGAGAAAAGCTTTTTCGGAACCGGCTGCGTGGCCCATGTATCGGTGGCGCACCCGACCTGCGCGCGGCTGTCGCGGGCCGCTTTCGAGGCCGCCACCGCCCAGGGCGTCAAGGTGCACATGGGCGGCACCTACCTGGCGATGGAGGGGCCGCAGTTCTCAAGCGTTGCCGAATCGAAGATGTATCGCGAGGTCTGGGGCTGCGACGTGATCGGCATGACCAACATGCCCGAAGCCAAGCTGGCGCGCGAGGCCGAGCTCTGCTACGCTGCGGTTGCCATGATCACCGACTACGACAGCTGGCACCCGGATCACGGCACGGTGGACATTGCCGATATCATCGCCACGCTTGGCGCCAACGCCGACAATGCCCGCGGCCTGGTGGCACGGCTGCCGGGGCTGCTGGGGGCCGGACGCGCGCCTTGCGAACACGGCTGCGACCGGGCGCTGGACTACGCGGTCATGACCGCAC
>JALSRF010000075.1 GCA_026984895.1 Paracoccaceae bacterium | reverse complement strand
CGTCGAAAAGCTGGTCACCCTGGCCAAGCGCGGCGATCTGCACGCGCGCCGTCAGGCCGCCGCGAGCCTCAAGCAGGACGCCCATGTAGCCAAGCTGTTCGAGGTGCTTGGCCCCCGCTACAAGGACCGCAAGGGCGGGTATGTGCGCGTGCTCAAGGCGGGCTTTCGTTATGGCGACATGGCGCCGATGGCGATCATCGAGTTCGTCGATCGCGATGTCGAGGCAAAAGGCGCCGCCGACAAGGCGCGTCTGGCTGCCGCCGAAGCCGAGGAAGGCTGAGCCGCCGGCACCGTTTGCCGCCCGCCCGAGCCCGAGCCGATCACGCGAAACGGAAACCCCACGCATCTGCCGTGGGGTTTTCGCTGTCTGCCAGGATGGCCGCGGGCCATGTGCCCGGGCAGGTTCGCGCAAGGGCCGCGTTGGCGGATTTCTGCGCGTCAACTCTACCAAATGGCTTATTTTCGGACTCCAGCACAAGTTAAAGTTGACAAGAAGCCGCCCCATCGTTCTAAATTGAAGCGGGGGGGTTTGGGTCTTTTCCGGCGGGTCCGGACCGGCTTTGGGCCACCCCGACTGTCAATTCTACTGTCCGCCGACGAGCGTTAAAGATTTGTCTTGCGGTGCGTTCGAAAAACTCGTGGGAAGGTGATCAAAGGATGTTGCATCTGAGAACGGACTCCTTTTTGATTTCGCAATCGGATCCGAACACGAGTGGCGTCGAGATGACCAACAGCAAGGGACTTGAAGATTGCCTGGGCCTTCTGGCGGCGCTTGCGCCGGCCGGCTATTCGGTCGGCCTGCATATCCGCTACGCCGCGCCGCTGTTTTACAAGAAGACCTACGATCCGGCATGGCAGAGGATCTATGACGACAACGCCTATGCCCTGAGAGACCCGACGGTCTTCTGGGGGCTGGGCATAAAAGGCGCAACAAGATGGAGCGCGATCAAGCTGCCTGATCCGTTCAACATCCTCGAGAAGGCCAGAGCGTATGGCCTTCTCTACGGCGCTGTAATCTCGTGGGGTCCGATCACATCACGATCAATCGTCGGAATTGCGCGCGGCGACAGGGAGTATACGGACGAAGAGATCGAACAAGCCATCGAGATTGTCAAACAGCTGCACGACCTGGCAGAACCACCCACCGAACTGACGAAGGCGCAGGCCGAAGCGCTGCGCCTTCTCGCTGACGGGCACCGGCATACTGCGGCTGCGGCGGAACTTGGGATCTCTGAAAGCGCCCTGAAGGCACGTCTGAAATCGGCGCGGACCCGGCTGGGTGCGCGGACGACGGCAGAAGCCATCAGGAAGGCAAGGGAGTACAGGTTTCTCTGAAATGCAGTGCCGTCGGCCCGCCAGTTCCGGTTTTCAACCCCAATCTGGAGGCTACCATGCAAGCGACCACTCTTTCTTTCGACAACATGCACAAGCACGGCGACCTGTTCGCCAACATGCTGCGCGCGCGCCACAGCACGTTCATCGAGCGCAAGAAGTGGCAGCTGCCCGAGGCGGACGGCATGGAATACGACCAGTATGACACGCCCGCCAGCCGCTGGGTCGCGGTGCACGAATTCGGCGAGATACTGGCGGGCGTCCGGCTGACGCCGACCACGGCGAAATGCGGAATCTATTCCTACATGATTCGCGATGCACAGCTTGGGCTGCTCGAATCGATCCCCTCCAACCTGCTGTGGGAAGAGGCGCCCGTCGCCCCGCATATCTGGGAAAGTTCGCGGGTTTTCGTGGCCCAGCATGTGCCCGCAAAGATGCGGCTTCGCGTGCAGGTGGCCCTGATCAGCGAAATGGTCAGTTCGGCGCGCAGCCTGGGGGCAACCTCGCTTCTGGGGATCATCCCCGAACACTCGCCCCGCCTGGCGCGGCGCACCGGCATCGACTGCGTGCCGGCGGGTCCGGTGCTCGATTTCGAGGACAACCGGAGCGTCTGTGTAAAGATCAACCTGGCCCAGAAACTGCACTGATCCCGCGCCTGCACTGACCGGCACTGCCCAGTGGCCGAGCGGGCGACGCGCGCTTTCAACCTGCGCCGGCGGCGCCTATGATGGGCGCATGGCCGATCTTTTCTCAGATGTTCCCGAAACCACCGGCGACAGTGCAAGCTGCGACAGTGCAAGCACGACCGCGCCCCTGGCCGAACGGCTGAGGCCGCGCAGGCTGTCCGATGTGATCGGGCAGAAACAGCTGCTTTCCAGCCAGGCCCCGCTGGGCGTGATGCTGGCATCCGGCAACCTGGGCTCGCTGATATTCTGGGGGCCGCCCGGTGTCGGGAAAACCACGATCGCGCGACTTCTGGCCGGCGAAACCGACATGGAGTTCGTGCAGCTCAGCGCCATTTTCACCGGTGTTGCCGAGCTCAAGAAAGTCTTCGAAGCCGCCCGCATGCGCCGGCAGAACGGCCGCGGCACGCTTCTGTTCGTGGACGAAATCCACCGTTTCAACAAGGCGCAGCAGGACAGCTTTCTGCCGCATATGGAAGACGGCACCATCGTGCTGGTGGGGGCGACGACCGAAAACCCCAGTTTCGAGTTGAACGCGGCGCTGCTGTCGCGCGCCCAGGTGCTGGTGCTCGAACGCCTGTCGCTGGCCGATCTCGAACTGCTGGCCCGGCGGGCCGAACGCGAACTGGGCGCGCCCCTGCCGCTGGAGGCACAGGCGCGCGAGGCGCTGCTGGAAATGGCCGACGGCGACGGGCGGGCGCTGCTCAATGCGATTGCGCAGGTTTTCGCCTGGGAGCTTGACGGCCCTCTGGATGCGGCGGGGCTTTCGGCGCGGCTGTCGCGCCGTGCGGCGCTCTACGACAAGTCGGGGGATGCGCATTACAACCTGATCTCGGCGTTGCACAAGTCGGTGCGCGGCTCCGACCCGGATGCGGCGCTCTACTGGCTGGCCCGCATGCTGGCCGGCGGCGAGGACCCGCGCTACCTGGCGCGGCGCATCACCCGCATGGCGGTGGAAGACATCGCCCTGGCCGACCCGCAGGCGCAAACGGTCTGCCTGAACGCCTGGCAGACCTACGAACGCCTCGGCTCGCCGGAAGGAGAGCTGGCGCTGGCCCAGGCGGTGACATACCTGGCGCTGGCGCCGAAATCGAATGCCGTCCATGTGGCCTTTCGAAACGCGGTTGCCGCGGCGAAGAAGACCGGCTCGAAGCCTCCGCCCAGGCATATCCTGAACGCGCCCACCGAGTTGATGAAGAAACAGGGATACGGCGAGGGCTACGCCTACGATCACGACGCAGACGGCGCCTTTTCGGGGCAGAACTACTTTCCCGACGGCATGAAGCGGGGCGTGTTCTATCGGCCGGTCGAACGCGGCTTCGAGCGCGAACTGAAAAAGCGGCTGGACTATTTCGCGAAGCTGCGCGCGCGGCGGGCGCAGGACAGCGCCCGGGGCCGCGCCGATGAGCGCACGCAAGACCGCGAGCAAGGTTGACAAGCCCGACACAGCAGGAAAAACAACCCCATGATCTCATCGCTCCTACAGGCTGCCCTGGGCGGCGCAATCGGCGCCTCGCTGCGCTTTCTGGTTTCCGGTGGCGTGGCCTTCCCCTTCGGCACGCTGCTGGTCAATGTGGTCGGCTCTTTCGTCATGGGGCTGGCCTTCGTGTTTCTGGCCGAGCATCGCGGGCTGGAACGCTGGATTCCCTTCGTGATGGCAGGGATGCTTGGCGGCTTTACCACCTTTTCGGCCTTTTCCCTGGATGCGCTCAAGCTTTACGAAGCCGGCCGGATCGGCGCCGCCGCCGCCTATGTGCTGGCGTCGGTCGGGGTTTCTCTGGCGGCGTTGATCCTGGCCGTCCTGCTGGCGAGGAACTGGCCGGCATGAGCGCGGTGCAAAGGCTGAAGGTCGGCCCCGACGAAGCCGAACAGCGGCTTGACCGCTGGCTGCGCCGGCATTTTCCGGGCATTGGGCAGGGGCGGATCGAGAAATGGTGCCGCAAGGGCGAAATCCGCGTGGATGGCGCGCGCGCCAGGGCGTCAAGCCGCGTTGTCCCGGGGCAGGAGGTCCGCATTCCGCCGCTGCCCGATGACGCCAGGGCGCGCGGCGCGCCGCCGGCGGCCCCGCGCGAGGACATCCGCAGGGAAGACGCGGAAATGATCCGCGATGCGGTGCTGTTTCGCGACGACCACCTGATCGTTCTGAACAAGCCCGCGGGCCTGCCCAGCCAGGGCGGCAGCGGGCAGCGGCGCCACGTGGACGGGCTGGCCGAGGCGCTGCGCTTCGGCATGGCGCAAAAGCCGCGCCTCGTGCATCGTCTGGACAAGGACACGTCCGGCGTTCTTCTGCTGGCGCGCACGCAGCGTATGGCCGGCGCGCTGAGCGCGGCTTTTCGGGCCCGCGAAACCCGCAAGATCTACTGGGCGGCGGTGGCCGGGGTTCCGCGGCCGAGGTCGGGCACCATCCGCTACGCGCTGGTGAAGGCGGCCGGGCACGGCCCGGCAGGCGCGGGCGAACGGATGCGCTGCGTCCACCCGGACCGGATCGCGCAAACCCCGGGTGCCCGGCGCGCGACCACCGATTACACCGTGCTTGGCGCGCTGGGGACGCGTGCCTGCTGGGTGGCCATGGTGCCGGTCACCGGGCGCACCCACCAGTTGCGCGCGCATATGGCCGAGATCGGCCACCCGATCGCGGGTGACGGAAAATATGGCGGTTCGGGGCAGGAGAATGCCGGCGATG
>JALSRF010000074.1 GCA_026984895.1 Paracoccaceae bacterium | reverse complement strand
CGCGCCCAACCCGACCAGCACCGCCACCATCCCGGCGCGGCCCAGTTCCGGCGCTGCCGCCCGGCTTTCGGGCTGGGTCGCGCCGAGCCGCCGTATCCCGCGCCAGCCAAGCCACAGCAGCGCCAGCATCGGCAGCCAGGTGAACAGATAGCTGCCGATGTCGCCGAAGTTCAGCGCCCCCATCGACGCCCAGATCAGCACCAGACCCAGCCGCCGCGCGCGCCCGGCGCGGGTGGGCGCGAACAGCCAGCCGGGCGCCGGAAACACCGCGCCCCAGGCCGGGAACAGCCGGGTGAGTACCGCCAGCGGCAGCAGGAACGAGGTGACCGCATGGTAAAAGAACAGCAGGCCGACGGTTTCGTGAATGCCGAACCAGGGCCCGAACCCGCCCATGGCAAAACCGCCGTTGCCGGGATAACCCGCCCAGACCACCTTGGTGATCCAGGTTTCGTAAAGTCCGAACCCAAGCCCGAGCAGGTAAAGCGCCCGCCAGCCGGTGCGCCCGCTGCGCGCCGCGATGTGGCCGAGCAGCAGGAAATGCAGGCCGTAAAGCGGAATGCCCAGCAGGTAGGCATCGGGCCGCGCCGGCCAGCCCTTGCCGGTGCCGGCAAATATCTCGGGCAGGGCATAGGCCAGAAAGGCGGCCCACAGCAGGAAGCCCGTCCGGGCGATCGCCTCAGAAGGTCTGGTCATATTCCCCGACAGCGGGTTCGGTGCGGATGAACCCGTCGATATCCCGGAAAATGGCGCGCAGTTCGTCTTCGGAATCCGGGCTTTCGCAGACCACCACCAGGTTGGGCGTGTTCGAGGATGCGCGCACCAGCCCCCAGGCGCCGTTGTCCAGGATCACCCGCGCGCCGTTGACCGTCACGATCCGCTCGATCGTGCGCCCGGCGATCTTGCCGCCGCCGGCGGCGTGCTCTTCCAGCCGGTTCACGATCCGCGCCAGCACGTCGTATTTTTCCCCATCCGCGCACCAGGGCGACATGGTGGGGGTGGAAAAGGTCTGGGGCAGGGCGCGTTTCAGGTCCGACATGGACTTGTCCGGGGCGCGGTCGAGGATCCTGCACATCTCCACCGCCACGCGCATGCCGCAGTCATAGCCGCGCCCGATGGGTTCGGCCAGGAAGTAGTGGCCCGATTTCTCGAATCCGGCGAGCGCGCCCAGTTCCTTGACCCGGCGCTTCATGTGGCTGTGGCCGGTGCGCCAGTAGTCGGCCTTGATGCCGTGTTCGGCCAGCACCGGGTCCGAGGCAAAAAGCCCGGTCGATTTCACATCCGCAACAAAGGTGGCGCCGGGGTGGTCGGCGGCCCAGGCCCGCGCCATGATCACCCCCACCTTGTCGGCAAAGATTTCCTCGCCCTCGTCATCGACCACGCCGCAGCGGTCGCCGTCGCCATCGAAGCCCAGCGCCAGGTCGGCGCCCGAGGCCCTGACCGCCGCGGCCATGTCGTGCAGCATTTCCATCGCTTCGGGGTTGGGGTTGTAGTTCGGAAAGCTGTAGTCGAGCTCGGTGTGCAGCGGCACCACCTCGACCCCGATGCGTTCGAGGATCTCGGGGGCAAAGGCGCTGGCGGTGCCGTTGCCGGTGGCGCAGACGACCTTGAGCCTGCGCGACATGCGGAAATCGCCCACCAGATCGTCGATATAGGCCTCGCGCACGCCCTCGACGAATTCGTAGCCGCCGCCAGGCCGGGCCTCGCCCTTGCCGTTCAGCACGATGTCGCGCAGCTCGTTCATCTCGTCGGGGCCGTGGGTGAGCGGGCGCTCGAAGCCCATCTTGACCCCGGTCCAGCCGTTCGGGTTGTGGCTGGCGGTGACCATCGCCACCGCCGGCACGTCCAGGTGGAACTGGGCGAAATAGGCCATCGGCGACAGCGCCGGGCCGATGTCCCTGACCTGGATGCCGGCCTGCATCAGCCCCAGCATCAGTGCGTTCTTGATCGACAGCGAATAGTCGCGGTAGTCGTTGCCCACGGCGATCACCGGCGCGATCCCGCGGCGATGCATCTGCGTGCCCAGCCCCAGCCCCAGGGCGGTGACGCCGGGCAGGTTGATGTCGTCGGGGTATTGCCAGCGCGCGTCGTATTCGCGAAAACCGGTGGGGGCGATCATCGCGTCGCGCAGAAATGCCCAGCTGTTGGGCGAAACATCGGGCAGGGGCTTTGCGGGTCTTGGCCTTGTCACCGGGAAATCCTCTTGTTCGTTACGGTTCGGCGGGTCGCGCGCCTGCGCGCGGGGGCGTAAGCGGGGGCGTCACAGGCGCACCGGATCGGCCTTGGCCAGCCGGTCGAATGCCATCAGTGTTTCCACCAGTGCCCCCATCTGGTCAAGCGGGATCATGTTCGGCCCGTCCGAGGGCGCGTTGTCCGGGTCTTCGTGGGTTTCCAGAAACACCGCCGCGATCCCGAGGCTGACGGCCGCGCGCGCCAGCACCGGGGCGAATTCGCGCTGCCCGCCCGACGCGCCGCCCAGCCCGCCCGGCTGCGCCACCGCATGGGTGGCGTCCATCACCACCGGATAGCCCGAGCGCGCCATTTCCGGCAGGGCGCGCATGTCGGCCACCAGGGTGTTGTAGCCGAAGGATACGCCGCGCTCGGTCAGCAGGAGGCGCGTATTGCCGGTGCTTTCGATCTTGGCGACCACGTTGGTCATGTCCCAGGGCGCCAGGAACTGCCCCTTCTTCACGTTGATCGCGGCGCCGGTCCTGCCGGCGGCCAGCAGCAGGTCGGTCTGCCGGCACAGGAACGCCGGGATCTGCAGCACATCGACACTTTCCGCGACCCGCGCGCATTGTTCGGGGGCGTGCACGTCGGTGAGCACCGGCACCGAAAACTCGTCGCGCACCTGCGCGAGGATCTCCAGCCCCTTTTCCAGCCCCAGCCCGCGCCGGCCCGCCAGCGAGGTGCGGTTGGCCTTGTCGAAAGAGCCCTTGAAGATCAGCTGTGCGTTGGCGGCGGCGCAGATTTCGCGCAACCGGCCGGCAATCATGCGCGCATGTGCCAGGCTTTCAAGCTGGCAAGGCCCGGCAATCACCGTCAGCGGCGCATCGTTGGCCACATGCGCCTGTCCGATCTCGACCGATTTCATCATGCCCGTGCCTTTCGCCTGTGCGCGACGGCGACTGTCTGGCGCATCTGCGCGGCGCGCGCAACCCGGCGTCCTGCGGGCGGTGCGAAGGACACTCAGGCCCCCACCTGTTCGCGCAGGATCGAGGCGGTGAGCGAGGCCATGAGGTAAAGGCCGCTGAAGATCAGGAAGGCCACCACGGTGTTTTCGAAACGCCGCGGATAGGTGGCCTCGTCGGGTGGGGTCGGGCTGACCCCGAGCGAAAGGTAGCGCACCTGGCGGTTGGCCTCGATTCGGGCGGTTTCAAGCTGCTTCAGCGATTGCTGCATCAATGCCTGGCGCGTCTCCAGTTCGATCTGGGCAATCTTCAGCTCGGCGCTGACGCGCGCCAGTGAGGTATTGTCGGCGCCGCCCTCGGTCAGTTGCGAACGCAGGTCCGAAATCACCTTTTCCAGGCGCTTGATATCGCCCTTGACCCCTTCGACGCGCGCCTGGTTCGGGCGTGAGTTGTCGAGCAGCTGCTGCAGTTGCAGCTTCTTTTCCTGCAGCTGGGTTTCGAAATTGGCGATCTGTCCCATCAGCGTCGCGGTTTCCGAGGCCGGGTCGATCACGCCAAGACGCTCTTGCAGGGCCAGCACCTTTTCCTGGGCGGCCAGCATCTTCCTTTCCGCCTCTTCGTAGCTTTCGCGCGCCCCGCGCATCTGGTCCTTGCGCAGGCGCTGGGTCAGCTTGTCCACCTGTTCCTCGGCGTAGGCGATGAGCGCCCTCGAAAACTTCGCGCTGACTTCGGGATCGGCGGCGATGACCTCCATCTTCAGCATCCCCTCGGTCGGGTCGAAGCCGATCTTCACCATCTTCTTGTAAAGCCGGTAGGCCTCTTCGTTGGTGCTGTTCGGTTCGAGCCTGATCATCGGATCGATGTCGGGCTGGCTGAAATGCGCCCGAAAACCCGCGTCCTTGTCCAGCCTGATCATGGCGTCGCGCGACTGCAGGTAGCTTTGCACGGTAATGGAATCCTGGGCGTTGGAAAAGCCCGAGCCCGAGAACAGCCCGCCGAGCCCGCCGCCGCCGCCGCCCGCATCCGCCTTCTGCACCAGGAATTCCGAGCGCGTGGCGTAAAGCGGGGTGGCGAAATTGTAATAATAGACGCCCACAAGGAATGTCGGCAGGAACACGAAAACCGAAAGCCGGACCAGCAGCATGGCCATGCGCCGGCGCCGCCTGCGCGCGATGTCGCGCTGGATCCTGATGACTTCGCGCGCGCGCGCGTCATCGGTCAGCACCTCGGTTGACGGCAGCTTGGCGTTGCTCACCTTCTGCGGCAGGTTCTTGCGGTCCGGGTCTGCGCCGTCGGGCACCGGCGCAACCAGTTCGAGGATGGTCGAGCGCTTGAACGGATCGATCCCCTTTGCGCGCAACAGGCGGATCGCGTCGAATTCGTCCCTGGGGTTCAGCCCGTGCTTGATCGCCACCCGCTTTGCCATGCGCAACTGCCGGCTGGTCAGACCCTCCTTGCGGATTTCATCCAGAATTCTGGAGTTTTCATCGCCCGGGCCCGATGCGCCGGACCTGGCCTTCTCGTCGGCTGCGGCGGTGGAAAATTTCTGATCGCCAAAGCCGTCTTCGGTTTGCGCAAAGGGCATGTCCTCGGTGTCCGGGGCAGCGGCGGCAGAGGCGGTG
>JALSRF010000073.1 GCA_026984895.1 Paracoccaceae bacterium | reverse complement strand
GCCGCGTTGTTCTTGCGCTCTTCCATGTCGATGAAGTCGATCACGATCAGCCCGGCCAGGTCGCGAAGCCGCAGCTGGCGCGCCACCTCTTCGGCGGCCTCCAGATTGGTCTTGAGCGCGGTTTCCTCGATCGAGCCCTCTTTCGTGGCGCGCCCCGAGTTCACGTCGATCGCCACCAGCGCCTCGGTCACGCCGATCACGATGTAGCCGCCGCTTTTCAGCTGCACCGTCGGGTTGAACATCGACGCCAGGTATCCCTCGACCTGGAAGCGCGCAAAAAGCGGCAGCGGCTCCTTGTAGAGCTTCACGTTCTTGGCGTGGCTCGGCATGATCATCTTCATGAAGTCCTTGGCGGTGCGATAGCCCGCCTCGCCCTCCACCAGCACCTCGTCGATCTCCTTGTTGTAGAGATCGCGGATCGAGCGCTTGATCAGGTCGCCCTCCTCGTAGATCTTGGCGGGCGCGATGGATTTCAGGGTCAGTTCGCGGATCTGCTCCCACAGCCGCTGCAGATATTCGTAATCGCGCTTGATCTCGGTTCTGGTGCGCTGCGCGCCGGCGGTGCGGATGATCAGCCCGGCGCCCTCGGGCACCTCGATCTCGGCGGCGATCTGCTTCAGCTTCTTGCGGTCGGCGGCGTTGGTGATCTTGCGGCTGATGCCGCCGCCGCGCGCCGTGTTGGGCATCAGCACGCAGTAGCGTCCGGCCAGCGAAAGATAGGTGGTGAGCGCCGCGCCCTTGTTGCCGCGTTCTTCCTTCACGACCTGCACCAGAAGGATCTGGCGCACCTTGATCACTTCCTGGATCTTGTATTTGCGCGGACGCACCTTGCGCGGGCGGCGGATTTCCTCGGCAACATCGTCATCGGAAACGGCTTCGACCGGCTCCACGGAGTCTTCCGTTTCGGCGGGCTCTTCGGCGGTGCTGTCGTCCTGGGCGTCGCTGCCCTGCCTTTCGGCCCGGGCGGGCGCCCCGGCCTCGCTGCTGTCGGCGGGGGCATCGTCTGCCCCGGCACCGTTTGCCCCGGCGTCTGCGCCGGCACCGTCTGCCCCGGCACCGTCTGCCCCGGCGTCTGCGCCGGCACCGTCTGCCCCGGCGTCATCCATCCCGGCGGGCGCTGCGCTGTCCGGCACATCCGGCGCGTTCCCGTCAACGCCAAGAGCCGCGGAATGCGCCGCCGCATCGTCCGCCTGCCCGTCCACGTCGTCGCCAGGCAGGTCAAGATCGACCACGTCCATGCCCGTCACCGACACGTCTTCGCGCGTGACGGCGTCCTCGTCCCTGGCGGCCTGCGCCCGGACACGCCCGCGCGAACGCCCGGCGCGCCCGCCGCGTGTCCGGCCCCGACCGCGACCGCGCGATGAGCGGCTGCCTTCGCGTTCTTCCTCTTCCTCCGCCTCGGCCTGCGCCATGGCCAGTTCGCGTTCTTCGGCCAAAAGCGCCTCGCGGTCGGCGACCGGGATCTGGTAGTAGTCCGGGTGAATTTCGCTGAACGCCAGGAATCCGTGGCGGTTGCCGCCATAGTCGATGAAGGCCGCCTGCAGCGACGGTTCGACCCGCGTTACCTTGGCAAGATAGATGTTTCCCGCCAGCTGGCGCTTGTTTTCCGATTCGAAGTCGAATTCCTCGACCTTGTTTCCGTCCGCCACCACGACGCGGGTCTCTTCCGCGTGGGTGGCATCGATGAGCATTTTCTTTGCCATGTGATCTCTTGATGCACCACGTCCAGGGGTGCCGCCCCGCAGGGCGCCAGCGTTTGCAGGTGGTGTCTTGTTGATGCGATGTCCGACGCGGCGACGCCGGCCGGAAGGCACAGGTGCCTTTCTTGCCGGTTCGTAATGTCAACTGCGCGCCTCATCGCGGTTTTCTCCGGGGCGGTTGTCCGCCCCCGTTAAAGCCTCTGCGCCCGTAACCGGGCCAGGCATTCGGTTGGCCGTGCGGCCTTCTCGCTTCTGAAACCGCCCGACCGGTTGCAATCGGTTCCGATCCGGAACGGGACAGGACACGCGGTATCAGCGAAACTCATGCGGGCGCTTATGCATCGGCCCGTTCCCGCAACATATGGCCGATTACATCCGAAATACAATCTCAAATTCACGAAACGGTTTCAAAAACGCCAAACATCGTTTCGAAACCTCCGAAACCCGCCGCGCCCGGCCCGGTGTCGGCGATACCGGACGCCCGGCCCGGCCCGGCCGGGGGCCCATGCCCTGCCGGCCCCTGACCTGACCCGAACCTGGCCTGACCCTGACCTGACCCTGGCCTGACCCCGGGCCCGGGCACCGCCCGCGCACCGCCGGCGGCGCGCAAGGCGCTCAAAGATAGTCCGAGCGCTGCAGGCCGTATTTGGCCATCTTTTCGTTCAGCGTGCGCCGCGGCAGCGAAAGTTCCTCCATCACCGCCACGATCGAGCCCTTGTGCCGCCGCATGGTATTGTCGATCAGCATCCGTTCGAAAGCTTCGACATATTCCTTCAGCGGCTTGCCTTCGGTTGTCATCGAGGCCTCGGCCACCTCGTCATCGCCCATCAGCAACGAGGCAATCGAGCCCGTGCCGCGGCGCGCCTGCAACACCGCGCGCTCGGCGACGTTGGAAAGCTGGCGGATGTTTCCGGGCCAGGGCGCCTGCAGAAGCTGCGCCGCCTCCTGGGCAGTCACCTCCGGCGCGTCGCAGCCGTATTCCTCGGCAAACTGTTCGGCGAAGCGGTTGAACAGGCTGAGGATGTCCTCGCCCCGGCTGCGCAGCGGCGGCACGGTGATCTTCATCGCCGCCAGCCGGTAGAACAGGTCCGGCCGCAGCACGTCCTCGCAGGTCTTGCCCTGCTGCTGCAGGTTGGAGATCGCGATCAGCCGGGTTTCGGCGGGCGTGCCCTGGTCGTTGATCCAGGTCAGCAGCCGCGCCTGCAGCGAAAGCGGCAGCGCCTCGATGTCTTCCAGCACCAGCGTGCCGCCGCGCGCCTCTTCGATCAGCGGCTTGGTCATGCCCTCGCCCACGGGACCGAACAGGCGCCGGTTCACGGTCTCCTCGTCATGGGCGGCGCAGGAGGCGATCACGAACTTGCGGCCCGCCTTCGCCCCCACCGCGTGCAGCGCATGTGCCACCAGGGTCTTGCCGGTGCCGGTCTCGCCGTCGATCAGCACATGGCCGTCGGCCTGGCCGAGGTCCAGGATGTCCTCGCGCAGCCGCTCCATCACCGGGGAGGTGCCCACCAGCTTCTTCATGATCGTGGTGCCGTCGCCCAGTTCATGGCGCAGCGCCCGGCTGTCCAGCGTCATCCGGCGCTGATTGGTGGCGCGCTTGGCCATCTCGGTCATCCGGTCCGGGTTGAACGGCTTCTCCAGAAAGTCGAAGGCGCCCATGCGCATCGCCTCGACCGCCATCGGCACGTCGCCGTGACCGGTGATCATGATCACCGGCAGCGCGCTGTCGATGCTCATCAGCTTCCTGAGAAACTGCATCCCGTCCATGCCCGGCATCTTGATATCCGTGACCACGGCCCCCGGGAAATCAGCGCCGACCGCCTTGAGCGCGTCCTCGGCACAGGAAAACGTTTCGGTTTCGAACCCCGAAAGCGCCAGCCACTGGCTGATCGACTGGCGCATGTCCTTTTCGTCGTCAACGATCGCGATCTTCATGTCTTGTGCCTGTTTCCATCCGTCATTTCATCGTTGTCGCACTCACGCTGCGCCACCGTCCGTTGCCCGCCTGCGCCCACCCGTCTGCGCCCACCCGGGCCCGGGCGGACCCGGGCGGACCCGCATCCACCCCGCGGCCCCCGTCCGGCGGCCCCTTCCGGCGGCGCTCATTCGGCGGCCTCGACGTGTTCGCCGTCGTATATGGGCAGCTTGACCTCGAAGACCGCGCCCCCGTTCGATCCGTTGCGCGCCGTGAGCCGACCGCCGAAATCGTTGATGATCCCCGAGGAAATGGCAAGCCCCAGGCCCACGCCGTCCCCGGGGGCCTTGGTGGTGTAGAACGGCTCGAACAGACTGTCGAGATCCTCGATTCCATGGCCGTTGTCGCGCACGCTCAAGGTCGCCATCTCGCCGCCGGAGACCCGCAGTTCGATGGAGGGGTCGGGCACGTTCTTCACCGCGTCCAGACCGTTTCGCAACAGGTTGATGATCACCTGCTCAAGGCGCATCTTGTCGGCCAGGACCATCACCGGCTGGTCCGGGGAATTGCGGGTGATATGCACATCCTTCTGCTTGAGCTGCGGCTCCATCATTTCCAGCGCGCCCGAGAAGGC
>JALSRF010000072.1 GCA_026984895.1 Paracoccaceae bacterium | reverse complement strand
TCGGGGCCGTTTCCGGATTTCTGGTCAATCCTTTTGGTGGCTCGCCATGAGTGATGAGGCCAACGACGACAAGCCATTCGAGGCGTCGCAAAAGAAGCTCGACGATGCCCGCAAGAAGGGCGAGGTCCCGCGATCTGCCGATCTCACCACCGCGGCAGGCTATGGCGGGTTTGTCATTCTGGCCACAGCCGCGGGGGCCGGCCTGATTGCGGGGTCCGGAACTCTCCTGCAGGGCCTCATCTCGCGCGCGCCGGAGGTTTCGCATGATCTGTTCGGCGGAGGTGCGGGCGTGCAGATCGCAACCTTGCTGGGCGAAATCGGGCTGTGGGTCTCGCCCTGGTTTGTGGTGCCGGCCGCCTTTGCCGTTCTTGCAATACTGCTGCAACGTTCTTTCGTTTTCGCACCGTCGAAGCTGGAACCGAAGCTGAGCCGAATTTCGATTCTTTCCAATGCGAAAAACAAGTTCGGGCGCAACGGATTGTTCGAATTTGCCAAGAGCTTTTTCAAGCTCGCGATCTATTCGGTGGTCCTCGGCGTGTTCCTGCTGCGCAAGACCCCCGAGATCCTTGCATCGGGTCTGCAGGAAGCGGGGCCGGCGCTGGGCCAGCTCGGCTCGACGGCGCTCAGGTTTGTCGCGCTGGTAACGCTCATTGCCGCCTCGATCGGCGTTCTGGATTTCTTCTGGCAACGCGCAGAGCATCTGCGCAGGCATCGCATGTCGCGCAAGGAGCTGACCGAAGAAACCAGAACCTCCGAAGGCGATCCTCACATGAAACAGCAGCGCCGGCGCAAGGGTCAGGAAATCGCAATGAACAAGATGTTGTCGGAAGTGCCGGCAGCGGATGTCGTGATCGTGAACCCGCAGCACTATGCCGTTGCCCTGAAATGGAGCCGCCTGCCAGGATCTGCACCGGAATGCGTTGCCAAGGGCGTGGATGAAATTGCCGCGCGCATCCGCGAAGTCGCCAGCGAGCATGGCGTGCCCATACACCGCGACCCGCCGACCGCACGCGCGCTGTATGCCAAGGTCGAACTGCATCAACAGATCAGGCCGGAGCACTTCCGCGCGGTCGCGGTTGCCATCCGTTTCGCAGACGCGATGTCCCGCAAGGCTGGAAAGCGGCACAGACAATGATCGAACAGGCTGAAAAACTGCTGAGCGTGTTGCAGACCATGAAGGATAACGAACTGGCGAAAACCGCCAGCCTCGCGCATGAACTGGACCGGTTCGAGGCCAGAAGGCGCGAATTGTCCATGGCCATGGCCCAACGGACCGAAGGAGAAAGACCGCCCGCGGACATGGCGGCATCCGATCGGTGGCTGCGCTGGTGTGGGCAGGAAAGAGAGCGCATCGGCGTCGAAATGTCACGGTTGGCGGCCCAGCTGGAAGAACAGAAGCAACGCGCACGCTCGGCCCTGGCGAGGTTCGACGCGCTGGAAAGCCTGGTTCGAAAACAAGCGCACAGCGCGAAGCGGCTCCAGCGGTTGAAACAGTTCTAGCAACTGGATTTTCCACAATGCCTGGCCCCCCGTGACCTGCGCGTCCCGAACATGGCGTTCACGATTGTGACGAGCTTCCGTTCGACGGCGATGATAACGACCTTGCGGCGTTTACCAGCCGCGCAAAGTTGTGCGGCGAAGCGTTTGAGAACAGGTGAAAACAGGCTTGTGGGGGCTGCAACGCGTGCGGCCTGAAACGTCACATGCCGCACCAGGCGTCTTGTGCCGCCGATGGCTCATTTGCCGCGCAGAGCACCGCTGTCATGGGCAATGGGCGCGAGCCTGGTGAGGGCGACGACAAGTTCTCCGATAGTGTGCCCCGGTTCGGGCAGCCTGGCGATCAGCATCCAGATTGTCACTGCGCCAATGCCGCAGATCGAGCGCAGGATGCGGGCGGGTTCGGCCATGTCAGTATCGGCGGCGATGGCGCGGGTGGCGAGATCATGCAAAAAGGCGTGGGCAAGGTTCATGCGGGATTGATCTCTTGCGGGAACGGGTCGAAGGCGTGGCGGCCCGGTCCCGGAGCGTGCCGGCGCCGCGCGCCGTCTGCATGCATCATTTTCAGCGTCGCCGGGAAGGCGGCGCGGGGCCGGCATCGCGAAAAGCGGTGCCGGTGCAGCGAAAATGCCCGCGACGTTGCCGAGGTCAGGCCGAATGCGGCAATGTGCCCGTACTGGCCAGGTCCTCTCGGGCAACTCCGGGGCGGTGCATCCGGTGCTTTGCCGACCGCGCGTTCGCCCGCGGCCTCGAACCTGCGCTGTTCGCGGGGTGCTTTTCCGACTTCGGCGCTCAGCAACTCCCCGCTGATCTGCTGTGGCCAGTGCCGAGGCCTGATGGCTGTGCCCGGCACCGCGCTACAGGCGGCTGCCCGGGCAAGGAACGTCGGTTTTTTCGTCGCGTCGAACACGCCCGACCGGCGCATTTTCCGGCCTCCTCAAGCAGTCGTGTCTTTCGCAGTTCGTGACGGGTTGGCAGGCCAGGCGTCGAGCAGGCTGTATGCTTTGGGCGTGACGCACCCGGGGTGGAAATGATCGGGGGCGGCGATGGTCCGGCACAAAGCACGCACACCGCCGCTGTGACGCCGGGCGCCAGTCTCTGGCACGATGTCGGCCGAACGGATGTCTTGAGACAGCGCTGTTGTGCAAGCGGTTTTCCTCTCGTCGATGCTGTCGTTCGGCCACGGCGTCGCCCGGCAAGGCACCGAGGATGTCCCCCGTCTGCCGGTTGCCGTCAGTCTGGCGTTCCGGCTGCGCTGCACAGGGCGCGGCGAGACCGGCAACTCCGATTCAAAGAAGAAGGCGCGGTTGTGCAAGGCACCCGGTTGACGGGCCGGAACGGGCATGGAGCGCAGGGAGCACAGTTCGTCCTGCCTCGCTCGAAGCTGCATTCGCGGTGGTCTGCGAACCGCAAAGCCTGGCCCGCCAGTCGCGCCTGCGGCAGAGCGGCGCTTGACCGGGGCCCCAGGAAAACGCGCGCGCTGGTGGCTGCCCACGCCGCGGTTCGTTCGGTGGCATCTTTTTCTGCATAGTACCGCATGTCACCTGACGATGAATTCCGCATGCAATGCGCCGGCTGCCTTTATGCTCTTGAGGATATCGATCATGTCGCGCGCCGATACACCCAGAGCATTCAGTCCGGCTATGACCTCGGACAGGTCTGTCCCATCATTCAGTTCGATCAGTCCATTGCCCGGGTCTTCTTCGATGGAGGCGCCGGTACGCGGAAGCGCAATCGTTTCGCCCGGTGAAAACGGATTGGGCTGGCTGGCCACCGGTTGTTCCTGAACGCGGATGGTCAGGTTGCCCTGTGACACGGCCACGCGTGATATCCGGACATTCTTGCCCATGACGATGGTTCCCGAGTTCTGATCAACGACCACCCGTGCCCGTTGTTCCGGTTCTACGCTCAGTTGCTCGATCTGGCCGAGTGCGTGGGCTGGCGAAGCTTCTCTTGTTGCGGCAATGTCAACCGAAATCGTGCCGGCATCCATCATCAGGGCAACCTGGTGATGGTAATGCGCATTGATTGCCGCTTCCACACGTTGTGCGGTTGTGAAATCCGGCGTGCGAAGCGCCAGCCGCACCGTGCGAAGTTTCGAGAAGTCAAAGTCAACCTCGCGTTCCACCCTTGCGCCGGAAGGAATCGACCCCGATGTCGGGACGCCCTGGACCACACTTGCCCCCTGCCCTTCTGCCGAAACGCCACCGGCGATGACCGTACCCTGTGCCACGGCGTAAATCTGACCGTCGGCAGCGTTGAGCGGTGTCAGGATCAGCGTGCCGCCAAGCAGGCTCTTGGCATCTCCGACTGCGGAAACCGTCACGTCAATCCGGCTGCCCGCACGGGCAAAGGGAGGCAGGGTCCCGGTCACGAAAACGGCGGCCACGTTCTTGGGGCGAAAGGACTCACCGGAAACGTTGACGCCAAGCCGTTCGAGGATGTTGGACATGATTTCTTCGGTGAAGGGGGCATTTCGTATGCCATCGCCGGTTCCGTTCAACCCGACGACCAGCCCGTATCCGACAAGATCGTTGCCGCGAACGCCGTCGAATTCGGCCAGGTCCTTTATCCTGACCTTTCCCGCCGCCGCGGGGCAGGCTGCGACCAGACAAAGGAGTATCAGGACCAGGCGGCGCAGCATCACAGATACTCCGCCAGTGACAGCCGCGACATGCGCACCGTCAGCCGGTAAAGGGTTTCCAGTTGCGTCTGCACGGCTTCGAGATCGGTTGCGGTCCGATACGGGTCAACAGCCGTGATCTTGTTTCGGGCAATTTCAAGGGCTGATTTTTCGGCCGTGTTCCGGGTTGAGACCTCGTCTATCAGTGCTTCGGCCGTTCCGACATTTGCGCGCAGATAGGATAGCTTACCATCTGCGCTCAGCAACATTTCGCCGGCGCGCTGCGTCAGCGCCGCCTGTTCCGTCGCATTGCCTGCCAGGGTTCCCGTGCCCACCAGCGCAGCGACGGCAAAGGCCTTCAGCACCGACCGGACTTCGGGATCCGCTGCCGTCACCCCCGGCTGAACACTGTCTGTATCCGACAGTCTGAAAGCTGCGAGTGTGGTTGTCGAGCCGTTGTAGGCCAGCGTATCGAACCCCCCCCCGGGGGTGTCGAACCATGTGTTCACGGCCGCTTCGACACCGGCCGCTGTCGTCTGGCCGGCCACCGCGGATTGCAGGGCTCCGAGAATGGTCTGGCTGTCTGCCAGAGCGGGACGATCCGTCGCGGTGCCGGAAAACACATGGCGGCCGGCGGATTGTGTGT
>JALSRF010000071.1 GCA_026984895.1 Paracoccaceae bacterium | reverse complement strand
AGGGCGTCCATGGCCATGTCCGCTTCCTGAGGGCCGATCACCATCGGCGGTCGGAACTTGAGGATGTTTTCGTGTCGCCCGATGCGCCCGATCAGAACCCCTCTTGCCTTCATGGCTTCGACGATGCGATGTGCCAGCTTCCCCGATGGCGCGCCGTCGGTGTCGATGACCTCGGCGGACAGGAAAAGCCCGTGCCCGTTGACCCGTGCCAGGCATGCATGGTCAAGCGCGCGCAGATGTTCCAGCATCCGCCCCCCCACGCGGGCGGCGTTTTCAAGCAGCCCCTCCTCTTCGATCACGCGCAAGGTGGCCATGGCCGCGGCACAGGATACCGGGTTCCCGCCGAAGGTGTTGAAATAACCGAAACTGCCGCGAAAGGATTCCATGATGTCAGCGCGCGTGACGACGGCGGCGACCGGGTGGCCATTGGCCATGGGCTTGCCCAGGGTGACCACGTCCGGGGCGAAGCCGGTGCGTTCATGGCCCCACCAGTGCGTGCCGACGCGCCCGAACCCGGGCTGGATTTCGTCGCACAGCACCAGGCCCCCGGCGCCGCGGATCACCGCGATTGCGGGGGCAAGGAAATCTTCGGGCAGCTCCGGCAGGCCCTCGTTGGCGAAGATCGGGTCCAGCATCATCCCGGCAAGGCCGAAGCCGGCTTGTTCAAGCTGCGCGATGGCACGCGCGACATTCGCGGCAAAGGCATGTGCCTGTTCCCGGCCCGAAAGGCCGCCGGGCAGGGCGTCGGGTGCGGGAACCAGGCGCACATGCTCCGGGTAGCCGCCGATCGGCGGGCGCCGGGCGGACAGCTGGCTGACCGCCGTGGTGTTGCCGTGATAGGTGGAATCGGTGGCGACAAGGCCGCGATTGCCGGTCACCGCCTGGGCCATGCGAAGGGCGATGTCGTTGGCCTCGGAGCCGGTGCATACCATGATCACCTGAGCGAGCCCGTGCGACAGGTGCGCGGTCAGCGCCTCGATATAGTCCAGGATGCCGGTGTGAAGATATCGGGTGTGGGTGTTGAGCGTTGCCGCCTGTCGCGAAATGGCCTCGACCACCCTGGGGTGGCAGTGCCCCACATGGGGCACGTTGTTGTAGCAGTCCAGATAGCGCCGCCCGCTTGCATCCTGCAGCCAGACACCGCGCGCACCGACGATATGCAGTGGCCGGTCGTAGAAGGTGGGAACGTTGGGCCCCATCAGCCTCCGGCGACGCGCGATCAGATCCTCTTGCATTCTTCCCTCGCGTCCTTGTGGGCCGGGCTGCGGTCATGGCGCATCTGGCCGGCCGCGACCGGCCGGCGGGCAGCCGGGGGGCACCTGGCGGGTGCCGCGGCCCGGCCGGGCAATTGCGGACTCAGAAAAACAGGTAGGCGTTGTTTCGCAACACGATACGCAGGATCGCAATGCCGATCAGCACCACCAGCGGTGCCAGATCAAGCCCGCCCATGTCCGGGAGCATCCGGCGAATGGGGCCGTAAATCGGCTCCAGCAGCTTGTTCAGCCCGTACCAGAGCTGCGCCACCAGGGGCTGGCGAAGGTTGAGCACCTGGAAGCTGATCAGCCAGCTCATCACGATATGTGCGATCAGAATGAACCAGACGACATCGAGGATCAGGTTCAGGATCTGGTAGAGCGAGGTCATGTGCCCCTCCGGTTTGGGTCCGCGGGATTTAGTTAAGCCGCGCCGCCGCGCATGGCAAGGGGCGCCGGCCCCGGCCCCCGATGACGTCAGGTCGCGCTTGCATCGCGCGGCGCCATGGCTTGAATGGCGCAAGGCAAGGGAGGAATATGCGCATGTATCCGGTCATCCGCATGGTTGGCGAAATGATCCGTGCCGGGCGGGCCGGCCCGCTGCCGCTTTTCGGCACCCACGTCTCGGCGCACCGTTGCTGGCCGCAGGACATCGATCTCTGGGTCGAGCTCAACAACGGGCGCACGCTGACGCTGCTGGACCTCGGGCGCATTCCGCTGTCGCGGCGCATCGGGCTGGTGGCGCGGGTGCGGGCGCGGGGCTGGGGGATGACCGTGGCCGGGGTCTCGGTGCGTTATCGGCGCCGCATTCGCCTGTTCCAGCGCTTCGAGATGCGCAGCCGGCTGGCCGGGTGGGACGCGCGGTTCTTCTATTTCGACCAGACCATGTGGAACCGCGCTGGCGAGTGCACGACCCAGGCGCTTTACCGCATTGCCGTTGTCGGGGCAGACGGGATAGTGGCGCCCGGACAGGTGCTGCAGACATGGCAGCCGGACGCCCAGCCCCCTGTTCTGCCGGACTGGATTGCCGCCTGGATCGAGGCGGACAGGCGGCGCCCCTGGCCCCCCGAACGGGTCTGAGCCTGCAAATGCTTGCGTGCCTGTGACTTTCCCTGTTCTATCGGGCAAAACCGACAGGGACGGGACAATGACCGGGATTTCACCAAAAAAGCGGATCTGGGGCTGGTTTTTCTTCGACTGGGCCAGTCAGCCCTACAATACGCTGCTGCTGACCTTCATCTTCGGGCCCTATTTCGGCTCCATAGTCTCGGCGCATTTCGTTGCAACCGGAATGGAGCCCGAGGCAGCCAGGGCCCAGGCCCAGTCGATCTGGGGCCTCGGGCTGACGATATCCGGGCTGATCATTGCCTTCAGCGCACCGGTGCTGGGCGCGCTGGCCGATGCCGCGGGGCGGCGGCTTGTCTGGGTGTGGTTCTTTTCGGTGCTCTATGTGGTCGGTTCGGCGGCGCTCTGGTTCGCCTACCCGGATGCTTCGACCTACTGGTGGATGCTGATCGCCTTCGGCATCGGTTTCATCGGCATGGAATTCGCGACCATCTTCACCAACGCGCTGCTGCCCGATCTGGGCACGAAGGAGGAAATAGGTCAGATCTCGGGCTCGGGGTTTGCCTTCGGCTACTGGGGCGGCGTCCTGGCGCTGGTGATCATGCTGCTGTTTTTTGCCGAGAACGAAACCGGCAAGACCCTGCTGAAGATTCCGCCGCTTCTGGGGCTGGACCCGCAGATGCGCGAGGGCACGCGCTTCGTCGGCCCCTTCTCGGCGCTCTGGTATGTCGTCTTCATGGCCATCTTCTTTCGCTATGTGAAGGAGCCCGTGCGCGCCCGGCCCGGAACCGGAACCCGAACCGGCGCCGGCCTGTCGGCGGCGCTTCGGGAACTGGGGCAAACACTGCGTTCGCTGCCCCGCCGCCAGAGCCTGTTTGCCTTTCTCGGATCGTCCCTGTTCTACCGGGATGCGCTGAACGGGCTTTATGGCTTTGGCGGGTTCTATGCGCTGAACGTGCTGGACTGGTCGATCGTTCAGGTCGGGGTATTCGGCATCATCGGCGCCGTCTCGGGCGCGGTCTTCGCCTGGGTGGGGGGGCGCTTCGACCGCGCCTTCGGCCCGCGCCCGGTGATCATCTTCTGCATCGTGGTCCTGATCGTGGTCGGGACCGTCATCGTCGGCATGACCCGCGCGCAGATCTGGGGAATTCCCTTTGCCGGGGGCTCGTCGCTGCCCGATGTCATCATGTATGTCGTCGGCGCCACGATCGGGGCGGCCGGGGGCGCGTTGCAGGCTTCGTCGCGCACGATGATGGTGCGTCACTGCGACCCCGAACATGCGGCAGAAGCCTTCGGCCTTTATGCTCTTTCGGGAAAGGCGACGGCGTTTCTTGCGCCGGGCCTGGTCACTTTCGCAACATATGTCACGGCAAATCCGCGCCTGGGAATATCGCCGCTGATCGGCCTGTTCGTGGTGGCGCTGCTGCTCCTTTTTCGGGTCAAGCCGGACCCCGGTCACGCGGACTGATGCGCCGGGTCCTCGCGCTCCTGGCCGTCGTTGTGCCGGCCCTCGCCATGCTGGCCGCCCCGACCTGGGCGAAGCCGGCCAGAGAGCTGTTCGGCCATGTGAAACACGCGTCGGCACAACGCCCAGCAGCCCTGGGAAGCTATGCGCGCGGCTGTCTTGCCGGGGCCGTGCAGCTGCCCGAAACCGGACCCACATGGCAGGCCATGCGCCTCTCGCGCAACCGCAACTGGGGTCATCCCGCCCTGATTGCCTTCGTCAAACGGCTGTCGCGCAAGGCGGCGCGGATGCCCGGCTGGAAGGGCATCTACGTCGGCGACATGTCGCAGCCGCGCGGCGGGCCGATGCTTACCGGCCACGCCAGCCACCAGATCGGGCTGGATGTGGATATCTGGATGCGGCCCCCCAAACGGCTGAACCTGTCGCGCGAGGAACGCGAAAACATGTCGTCGATCTCCACGCGCCGGGCCAGGGGGGCCTATGTGAACGGCAAGTGGACCCGCCAGCACATGACGCTGATCCGGGCGGCGGCGCGCGATCCGGCGGTGGCGCGCATCTTCCTGTTCCCGGGGGCCAAGGTCTGGATGTGCCGGCACGCCACCGGCGACCGGCGCTGGCTGCGCAAGGTGCGTCCCTGGTGGGGGCATCACGCCCATTTTCACGTCCGCCTGTCCTGCCCGAAGGGCGAGGGCGGTTGCATCGACCAGCCCCCGCCGCCACCCGGAGACGGTTGCGCCGAGGCGCAGCGCTGGGTCGATGACATCCTGAACCCGCCGCCCGCACCGGCGCCGCACCCGCCCGGGCCTCCGCTTCTCCTCGATGATCTGCCCCGCCAATGTCAAGCCGTCCTGTCCTCGCGCTGATTGCCGTCGCGCTGTTTGCGCTCGGGTTGCAGCTTTCCGCGCAGTCCAGCGGCTCTGCCGTCTTTCTGGGCAGCTACCGCTGGCACGGGCGCGGGATCGAGCCGTTCGGCGGGTTTTCCGGCCTCG
>JALSRF010000070.1 GCA_026984895.1 Paracoccaceae bacterium | reverse complement strand
TGGTCAACCGCGTGGTGGTCTCGCCGATGGCGCAATACAAGGCGGTTGATGGCTGCCCCACCGACTGGCACCTGGTGCATTACGGCGAACGCGCCAAGGGCGGCGCGGGGCTGGTCTATACCGAAATGACCTGCGTATCGCCCGAGGGCCGCATTTCGCCCGGCTGCCCCGGTCTTTACGCCCCCGAACACGAGGCCGCCTGGCGGCGGATCGTCGATTTCGTGCACGGGGAAACCCCAGCAAGGATCTGCGCGCAGATCGGGCACGCCGGGCGCAAGGGCTCGACCCGCGTCGGCTGGGAAGGCGACAACAAGCCGCTTCGCGCCGGGAACTGGCCGCTGATCGCGCCCTCGCCGCTGCCCTGGTCGCAGGAAAACCAGGTGCCGCGCGAGATGACGCGCGCCGACATGGAGGCGGTGCGCGATCAGTTCGTGGCCGCCACCGAAATGGCGGCGCGCGCGGGTTTCGACATGGTCGAGCTGCACGCCGCCCATGGCTATCTGCTTTCGTCCTTTATCTCGCCGGTGTCGAACCGGCGCACCGATGACTGGGGCGGCAGCCTTGAAAACCGGATGCGCTTTCCGCTTGAGGTGATGCGGGCAATGCGCGCCGCCTGGCCCGGAGAAAAACCCGTATCGGTGCGCATTTCGGCGCATGACTGGGTGGGCGAAGCCGGCATCACCCCGCAACAGGCGGTCGAGATTGCGCGCATGTTCCGCGACGCGGGCGCCGACATCATCGACGTTTCCGCCGGCCAGACCACCCCCGAGGCAGCGCCGGTTTACGGCCGGATGTTCCAGACGCCGTTTTCCAACCGCATCCGCAACGAACTGCACATGCCGACCATGGCGGTGGGCAACATCTACGAGACCGACCACGCCAATTCGATCCTGATGGCGGGGCGCGCCGATCTTGTCTGCCTTGCGCGCCCGCACCTGGCCGATCCCTACTGGACGTTGCACGCGGCGGTGGCGCTGGGCGATCGCGAAACCCGCTGGCCCGATCCCTACCTGGCCGGGCGCGACCAGGCCTTCCGCCTGCGCGAACGCGAACAGGCGCAGGAGGCGATCCGGGCATGACACACGAGAACACGACAGGCGCGGACACGACAGGGGCGGACATGACGGGGGCGGACATGGCGCAGGCGGGGCGCAAGGTGCTGGTCACCGGCGGCGGGTCGGGCCTTGGCGCCGACCTGGCGCGCGGCTTTGCCGCTGCCGGGGCCGAGGTCATCGTTTCGGGCCGCAGACCGGCCCCGCTCGAGGCCGTGGCCGCCGGGCACGAACGTATTCGCGCGCTGTGCGCCGATGTCACGGACGAGGCGCAGGTGGCGGCCCTTTTCGACGCCGCCGGGCCGGTGGACATCGTCATCGCCAATGCCGGCGCCGCGCAAAGCGCGCCTTTCGCCAGGACCACGCTTGCGGACTGGAACGCGATGCTGGCGGTGAACCTGACCGGCGCGTTTCTGACCCTGCGCGCGGGGCTTGTCCAGATGTCCGGCTGGGGGCGGCTGATCGCCGTTGCCTCGACCGCCGGACTCAAAGGGTATGCCTATGTGGCGCCATATGCCGCCGCCAAGCACGGGGTGGTCGGGCTGATCCGGGCGCTGGCCCAGGAAGTGGCCCGCAGCAAGGTAACCGCAAACGCGCTGTGCCCGGGCTTTCTGGATACCGGGATGACGGCGCGATCCGCTGCCAGTATCGCCGAGAAAACCGGCATGGATGCCAGGGCCGCCCGCGCCGCGCTGGCCGCGCAGAACCCGCAGGATCGCCTGATCGCGCCGGCCGAGGTAACCGCCGCCGCGCTCTGGCTGTGCGGGCCGGGCTCGCAAGGGGTCAACGGGCAGGCCATCGCCATATCGGGGGGCGCGCCATGAGCTATGGGGCAACGCTTTCGCGCCGTCGGCTGCGCACCTGGATCAGGCTGCTCAGGATCACCCGCAGCACCGAAAACCGCCTGCGCGAGTTTCTGCGCGTGAATTTCGACACCACGCTGCCGCGCTTTGACGTGGCGGCGGCGCTCTATCGCAACGGCAAGCCGATGAAGATGAGCGACCTCAGCCAGCGGCTGCTGGTCTCCAACGGCAACGCCACCGCGGTGGTGGACCGGCTGGAACGCGACGCCCTGGCGCGCCGCCTGCCCAGCGACGACGACAAGCGCGTGGTGCTGGTGGCCCTGACCGACAGGGGCCGCGCCTGGTTCGAAGAACTGGCCGCCGCCCACGAGCGCGAGGTCAACGCGATCTTCGCCGCCCTTGGCAGCGACGAACTGGACACGATCCGCACGCTGATGCGGCAACTGGAAGGCAAAGGCGATGACTGAGCACACCCCCGAACATTTCCGGCTTGAACGCGACGGCGGCGTCGCGACGATTTCGCTGAACCGCCCGGAACGCAAGAACCCGCTGACCTTCGAAAGCTATGCCGCGCTGCGCGACTGGTTCCGCGCCCTGCCGGATGACGACACCATCAAGGCGGTGGTCCTTGCCCCGAACGGCGGCAATTTCTGCTCGGGCGGGGATGTGCACGACATCATCGGCCCGCTGACCGGCATGGGCACCAGGGAACTGCTGCGCTTTACCCGGATGACCGGCGATCTGGTGCGCGCGATGGTGGGCTGCACCAAGCCGGTGATTGCGGCGGTCGATGGTGTGTGCGTGGGCGCCGGTGCGATCATCGCCATGGCCTCGGACATGCGCATCGCCACGCCGGGGGCGAAAACCGCCTTTCTGTTCACCCGCGTCGGATTGGCCGGCTGCGACATGGGGGCCTGCGCGATCCTGCCGCGCATCATCGGCCAGGGGCGGGCGGCGGAACTGCTGTTCACCGGGCGCACGATGAGCGCCGAGGAAGGCGAGCGCTGGGGCTTTTTCAACCGGATCGTCGCCGCCGACGCGCTGCTGGACAAGGCGCAAGGCTTGGCCGCGCGCCTTGCCCGGGGGCCGGGCTTTGGCCAGATGATGACCAAGACGATGCTGGCGCAGGAATGGTCGATGTCGATCGACCAAGCGATAGAGGCAGAAGCCCAAGCGCAGGCGCTGTGCATGCAGACGGCCGATTTCGAACGCGCCTACCGCGCCTTCGTCACCCGGGAAAAACCTGTGTTCGAGGGGGACTGATGGCCGACCGAAGCTTTCTTGACTGGCCGTTTTTCGCGCCCGACCACCACACCTTTGCCGCCGGGCTCGAGGCCTGGGCCGGTGGCGAACTGGGCGGCATCGACCACGCCGACACGGATACCGCCTGCCGCAAGCTGGTGCGCGCGCTGGGCGACGGCGGCTGGCTGCGGCCCACCGGCGCGCAGGCCGGCGAAACCCTGGACGTGCGCACCCTGTGCCTGGCGCGCGAAACGCTTGCACGTCACGACGGGCTGGCCGATTTCGCCTTTGCCATGCAGGGGCTTGGCACCGGGGCGATCTCGCTTTTCGGGACTGCCGAACAGAAGGCCGAATGGTTGCCCCGCACCCGCGCGGGCAGGGCCATTGCCGCCTTTGCGCTGACCGAACCGCAGTCGGGTTCGGATGTGGCCGGCGCAACCATGACCGCAACGCGCGACGGCAATGACTATGTGCTGAACGGCGAAAAGACCTGGATTTCCAACGGCGGCATAGCCGACATCTACACGGTTTTCGCCCGCACCGGCGAAGCTGCTGGCGCGCGCGGTCTGTCGGCCTTCGTGGTGCCGGCCAGGGTCCCGGGGCTGACGGTGGTCGAACGGCTGCACACCATGGCGCCGCACCCGCTGGCCCGGCTGCGCTTTGACGATTGCCGGATCCCGGCCAGCGCCATGCTGGGGGCGCCGGGGCAGGGTTTCAAGGTGGCGATGTCGGTGCTGGACGTGTTTCGCGCCACGGTTGGCGCGGCGGCGCTGGGCCTTGCGCGCCGCGCGCTGGACGAAGCGCTTTCGCGCGTGCAGGCCCGCCACATCCGGGGCGCGCCGCTGTGCGATCTGCAGATGGTGCAGGGCCATATTGCCGACATGGCGCTTGAGGTGGATGCGGCGGCGCTGCTGATCTACCGCGCCGCCTGGGCCAGGGACACGGGCGCGCCGCGCATCACCCGCGAAGCGGCGATGGCCAAGCTTTACGCCACCGATCAGGCGCAGAAGGTAATCGACCGGGCGGTGCAGCTGCACGGCGGCGATGGCGTGCGCTCAGGCGAAACCGTCGAGCGGCTCTACCGTGAAATCCGGGCGCTGCGCATCTACGAGGGCGCCTCGGACGTGCAGCGCGTGGTGATTGCGCGCCAGGTGCTGGCCGAATTCGAGGGAGGATAGACATGCTGGGACCGACAGCCCATGAAGACACGTTCACGCGCGACGGCCTGCCGCCTGCGGATCAATGGCCGCAATTCCTGCTGGACGGGTTCGACTACCCGGACCGGCTGAACGCGGCGGTGGAACTGACCGACGCGATGGTGGAAAAGGGCTTTGGCGATCATACCGCGCTGATCGGCAACGGGCGGCAGCGCACCTACAAGGAGCTGGCCGACTGGACCAACCGCATCGCCCATGTTCTGGTCGAGGACCTGGGGCTCAGGCCCGGCAACCGGGTGCTGATCCGCTCGGCCAACAACCCGGCGATGGTGGCCTGCTGGCTGGCGGCGACCAAGGCGGGCGCGGTGGTGGTCAACACCATGCCGATGCTGCGCGCGGGCGAACTGACAAAGATCGTCGACAAGGCCCGGATCAGCCACGCCCTGTGCGACACCCGGCTGATGGACGAGATGGCGGAATGTGCCCGCACAAGCGCGCATCTGAAAACCGTCGCGGGTTTTGA
>JALSRF010000069.1 GCA_026984895.1 Paracoccaceae bacterium | reverse complement strand
CGGTCGAGGTGCTGCCCTACAACCGTCGCCTGGAGGCCGGCAATGCCGATGCCCTGATCGCCGAATACGATCTGGTCCTCGACGGTTCGGACAATTTCGAGACCCGCTACCTGGTGAACCGGCTGTGCGTGGCCGCGCAAAAGCCGCTGATCGCCGCGGCGCTGTCGCAATGGGAGGGGCAGATTTCGCTGTTCGATCCGGCCCGGGGCGGGCCGTGTTACCGCTGCATCTTCCCCAGGCCGCCGGCGCCGGGCCTGGCGCCTTCTTGCGCCCAGGCGGGCGTCATCGCGCCGCTTCCGGGGGTGGTCGGGGCGATGATGGCGGTGGAGGCGATCAAGGAAATCGCCGGCGCGGGCACCGGGCTGCGCGGCCGCATGGTGATCTACGATGCGTTGCACGCAGAACACCGCACCCTTGCGCTGAAACCGGACCCGAACTGTCCGGTCTGTTGCCGTGCGGATTCTCCGTCCGGCTCCGCCGGGAAGCACAGCGAGGCACAGCCGCGGCGCGCAGGCGAGCGAACGGGCGAGCAGACGGGAGAGCAAACGGGCGAGCAAACCGGCAAACGAACGGGTGACTGAGCGGGTGGGCGAACCGGCGTCTTGCAAGCCGCGGCCAGACCTGCCTAAAGTCCGACACACATTCCGACAAACGATCCATCAGGGGGATACGATGAAACTTCTTGCAACAATTGCGGCGATTGCAACTGCCGCGGTGGCGACCCTTGCCAATGCCGGCGATCTGCCCGACTTGGGCGGGCGCGAGGTGGTTGTCGTCACCGAAAACGCCTATCCGCCGCTGCAGTTCATCGACCAGAAAACGAACAAGGCCATCGGTTGGGAATATGATGCCATGGCCGAGATTGCCAAGCGTCTGAATTTCAAGGTGAAATATGAAAACATCAGTTGGGATGCGATGATCCCGGCGGTTTCCGAGGGGCAGTATGACATCGGCATGACCGGCATCACCATCCGCGACGACCGAAAGGAAAAGGTGGATTTTTCCGATCCCTACATGCGCTCGGAGATGGTCATGCTGGTGCGCGGCGACGAAAACCGCTTTGACGATGCGAAAAGCTTTGCCGCCAATCCCGATCTTCTGATGGCCGCACAGCCGGGCACGACGCCGTTTTATGTCGGCGTTTACGATGTGCTGGACGGCGACGAGGCCAACCCGCGCATCAAGCTGTTCGAAACCTTCGGTGCCGGGGTCCAGGCGCTCAAGGCGGGCGATGTGGACCTGGTTCTCACCGACGGCACCGCAGGCAAGGGCTATGTGGCGGCCTCGAACGGGGGGCTGAAGATCGTCGGCCAGCCGCTGGGCACGGAGGATTTCGGCTTCATTTTCCCGAAGGGCTCTGATCTCGTGGCGCCGATCAACGCGGCGATCGCTTCGCTCAAGGCGGACGGCACGCTGGATGCGCTGAACAAGAAGTGGTTCCTCGACTACAAGATGGGCGGTTGAAGATGGGCAGTTGACGTGCACGCCTTTTGCGGCCCCGCCCGGCGCGGGGCCGTCTGCACGTCCGGCGGCACGAGGTCAGCCAGGGGATGACGACGGGTTCGCGAAAGGAGGGGGATTTCCCCTGGTGGTTGCTGCTTGCGGCGACCATTGCCGCCTTTCTGATGTATCGGATCGTTGCAGACCAGTTGTATTCGCGGGTCCTGGCAACGCTTTCCAGGGGGATCGGGGTCACGATCTTCGTGACGCTGGTGGCCTTTGCCATGGCGATGCTGGCGGGGCTTCTGCTGGCGCTCGGCTCGATGTCGCGGTTTCTGCTGATCCGCCAGGTGACCCGCTTCTACGTCGAGATCATCCGCGGCGTGCCGATGATGGTGCTGTTGCTTTACGTTGCCTTCGTGCTGGCCCCGGCGCTGGTGACGGCCTGGAACTGGCTGACCTCCCTGCTGGGCCTCGAGCCGGCCAGAACGCGGGATTTCTCGTTGATGTGGCGGGCGATCATCGCCTTGACGATCGGCTACTCCGCCTTTTTGTCCGAAGTGTTCCGTGCCGGGCTGCAATCCATCGACCCCGGCCAGATCGAGGCAGCGGAATCCCTTGGTCTCAACGGCTGGCAGCGCTTCCGGCACATCGTTTTCCCGCAGGCGATCCGCACCATCATGCCGCCGCTGGGCAACGATTTCGTGGCCATGATCAAGGACAGTTCGCTGGTGTCGGTGCTGGGCGTCTATGACATCACGCAAGCCGGCAAGATCACCGCCGCCGGCAATTTCCGCTATTTCGAGACCTACAACGTCGTGGCGCTGATCTACCTGATCATGACGGTGGGGCTTTCGCTGCTGCTGCGCCGGCTGGAGACGCGGATGCGGCGCAACGATCGATAAGAGCCGGCATGGCCCGTGCCCAGGGCGCGGGCCCAGGGCACGGGCAAGCGTCCTGGCAAACGCCTGCCTGCCGGCGCCCCGCAAGAGACCGCAGCCCGGGCCCGGAGCGCGCCGCGTTCGCCGGTATTTGCGCGAAACGCTGCAACGCCCGGCTGTAACTCCCGGGTGTCGCCTGCCCGCGAAGCTCAGGGCCGGTTCCCGCTCCTGGGCGACGCGCCCTGCCTTGCCCGGTGCTTGTCCTGGTCGTCGGCCATGCGCGCCAGGCGGCGTTCCACCTCGCGCCGCTCCCAGTCGTCGCCCAGGAAACGGTTCTTGCCGAAGATGTCCAGGGCGTGGAACGCGATTCCGATGCCCCAGCCCCCCGCTGCCCACAGGAACCACAGGTTGCCGGGGTTGGTGATCAGGTTGAGAATGGCCAGAAATCCGATGATCACCACATAGGATAAAAGGTTCATATAGAACCGCCGTTCGCGGTGCACCTGCCGGGCGATGGCGCGCTCTTCCGGGGCCATGCCCTGCCGGCCGCCGGACTGGCCGCGAAGGGATTCCTCTTCATCATGCCAGTCGTCATAGCGTTTCAGGTAGCGCACATAGTCCAGCGCGGCGCGATCCTCGTCGCTCAGCCCCGCAGAGGACGCCGCCGCCCTTTCGCGGGGCGGCTCGTCGTGTTCCACCGGTTTGTCGTCGTCGGTCATGGCCTTGTCCTTTCTCAGGTCGGGGATGCTGGTTTCAAAGACCGCCGCAAGGCATTTCAGTGTCTCCAGGCTTGCCCGTCCGCCATTTTCGATCCGCTGGATGGTGCGCACCGAGATGCCGGAAATCTGCGCCAGCTGCTCTTGCGACCAGCCGCGATCCTCGCGAAGTCTGCGTATGATCATTTCAACCTCTGAAAACCTGCGTTACGGTGGCCGCAGTCTTGACCGATGCGGGCATGATGCCCACGTCAGCCATCCGTCACAACCCCGACACCGCCCCGCCAGAGGATTGTTTTTCCATGACCAACCCGCTCCTTGCCGACTGGACCGGCCCCTTCGCCCTGCCGCCTTTCGATGCGATCGGCGACGATCACTTCGCCCCCGCCCTTGACGCGGCGCTCGACGAAGCGCGCGCCAGGATCGCCAGGATCGCCGAAAACCCTGCCGCGCCGACATTCGCCAACACCATCGAGGCGCTGGAGCGGGCGGACGAAACGCTTGACCGTGTGCTGGGGGTGTTCTTCAACCTCGCCAGCGCCGACAGCAACGACAAGCGCCAGGAGCTGCAGCGCGAATTCTCGCCGCGCCTTGCCGCCTATTCGTCGGACGTCTCCATGAACGAGGCGCTTTTCGCGCGGATCGAAACGCTCTGGCAGGCGCGCGATACGCTGGGGCTGAACGCGCAACAGGCGCGCGTGCTCTTCCTCACCCGGCGCAGTTTCGTGCGCGCGGGCGCGCTGCTCGAAGGGGGCGAGCGCGACCGGCTGAGAGAGATCATGCAGCGCCTTTCGGTGCTTTCGACGCGGTTCGTGCAGAACCTGCTGGCCGACGAAGCGGCATGGTTCATGGAACTGGCCGAGGACGATCTGGAAGGCCTGCCGGATTTCCTGGTTGCCGCCGCGCGTGCCGCGGGGCTCGAAAAGGGGGCCGCGGGGCCGGTGATCACGCTCAGCCGTTCGCTGATCGTGCCGTTCCTGCAGTTTTCCCGGCGTCGCGAGTTGCGCGAAAAGGCGTTCAACGCCTGGACCGCGCGCGGCGCAGGCGGCGCAGACACCGACAACCGCGCCATCGCGGCCGAGGTGCTGGCGCTGCGCCACGAACGCGCCCGCCTTCTGGGCTACGAAAATTTCGCCGCCTTCAAGCTGGAAACCGAAATGGCGAAAACCCCGCAAGCGGTGCGCAACCTGCTGATGCAGGTCTGGGCGCCGGCCCGCGCTGCGGCGCAAAACGACGCAGAGGTGCTGACCGAAATGATGCACGCCGACGGCGTCAACGCCGCGCTTGCGCCCTGGGACTGGCGCTACTACGCCGAACGCCGCCGCAAGGCCGAGCACGATCTGGACGAGGCGGAACTGAAACCCTATTTCCAGCTCGACCGCATGATCGAGGCCGCGTTCGATACCGCCAACCGGCTGTTCGGGCTGACGTTCACACCGCTTGACGTGCCGCTGTATCATCCGGATGCGTGCGCCTGGGAGGTCACGCGCAACGGCCGCCACATGGCGGTTTTCATCGCCGATCATTTCGCCCGCGCCTCGAAACGGTCGGGCGCCTGGTGCTCGGCGATGCGCAGCCAGCAGAAACTGGCCGGCGACATCCGCCCGATCGTCGTCAATGTCTGCAACTTCGCGAAACCGGCCGAAGGCGAGCCGGCGCTGCTGTCCTTCGACGATGCGCGCACGCTGTTTCACGAGTTCGGCCACGCGCTGCACCAGATGCTGTCGGATGTCACCTACCCGTCGATCTCCGGCAC
>JALSRF010000068.1 GCA_026984895.1 Paracoccaceae bacterium | reverse complement strand
TGCGCTACTATGTGATCGGCGCCTTCGGGCGGGCAAGCTGCATGGCGGCGATGGCGCTGGTGCTGTGGGCCGGGGCCGGCTGGCCGCGCGGCTGGCTGACGCTGGCGGTCATGGGGCTGTGGGTGGCCTACAGTTTCGTCAGCGGCATCGTGGCGGTGCCCTACAACGACATCGTTGCGCGCGCGGTGCCCTCGTCGCTGCGTTCGCGCCTGCTGGCGACGCGGTTTTTCGGCGGCGGCGTGCTGGCGCTGGGCGTGGCGGCGCTGGCCGACCGGATGGCGCGGGGGCTGGCCTTCCCGCTGTCCTATGCGGCGATCATCGCCCTTGCGGCGGTGCTGATGTTTGCCTCGTCCACCATCTTTACCGCCATGGGAGAACCCGAGGCCCCGGCCGCGGCCGGCCGCAGGACCGGGTTTTTCGCCTACCTGCGCGAAGGGGTGGGGGTGTTTCGCAGCGACTTGCGCTTTCGCCGTTTCGTCTTTGCCCAGTGGTGCGGCGGGGCGGTTCTGATGGCGATGCCGTTTTACGTGGTGCAGGCGTCGAGCGCGGGGTTCGACCTGGCCCGGGTGGCGCTGCTTCTGGGGGCGCAGACCACCGGCGCGCTGCTGTCGAACCTGCTCTGGGGCTGGTGGGGGGACCACCTGGGCAAGGTGTCGCTGTTGCGCGCCATCGCGCTGGGGCGGGTGCTGCCGCCGCTGGCGGTGCTGGGCGCCGGAGCCCTGGCGCCGGGCGGTGCGTTCGGGCTGTACATGGGGCTGTTCTTCCTGCTCGGGGCGCTGGCCAACGGGCTGACCATCGCGGTGATCGGCTTTCTCATGGAGATCTCGCCCGAGGACCGCCGCCCCGCCTATTCCGGCTATTTCAATGCCATCACCGCGCCCGCCTTCCTGTTGCCGCTGATCGGCGGCGGGCTGGTGGCGGCGGTCGGGCTGAAACCGGTGTTTGCGCTGTCGATGCTTGCCGCGGCGGCCCAGTTCGTGTTCCTGCGTGCGGTGCCGATGGACCGGTCTCAGGTTGCGGTGGGCGATGCCAGCAGCCAGAGCCCGAAGAAGGTGTAGGCCACCATGAAGGCGGCGACGAACAGCTGCGAGCGCAGCGCACGGCCATGCGCACCGGGCTGCACGCCGGGCTGGGCAGGGGGCTGCGCGCCAACCGGGTCCTGCCCGCCCGCCGTCTGCGGCCCGCAAACATGGCGCAGGGCAACGCCGTGGGCCAGCACCACCGCCAGCATGTGCCCGGCCACGATGACGCCGGCCTGGGTCAGCCAGATCGCCCTTTCGGTGCGATACCGGTTGAAAAAGCTGGTGGTGATGCGGGTGTGATCCATGCCCAGCAGATGCGCGCCGCTGTCCAGCGGATCGTTCAGCGCGCCAACCCAGTATTGCACGGAGACCAGAACCGAGGTCAGGTAATGGGCGACGTGATAGGCCAGCGCAATCGGCAGCACCGCCAGCGCCGACGCGGCCCAGAGCGCGACGAAACGCGCGCGCGCACCCGCCAGCGCCGCCCCCAGCCAGACACAGGCGGCAAGGACAAGGTTCAGCAGGACAATCGCGGCCAGCATGCCGATCCGGTTTTCCCAAACCACGGCGCTGCGGCCGGGAAACGCCAGCGGGTTGATGCCGATTTTCGCCATCCACCAGAAGGTTTCGTTGAGCCCGTCGAAAGAGCCGATCGCCAGCAGCGTCACGCAGAAAAGGCCGAGCGACAGCGGCACCTGGCCGGCGGAAACGATATCGCGGCCGAAAAAGCGCACCCGCCGCGCGCGCCAGTCGAACGGCGACAGGCGCCCCGCCAGATCGAACAGCACGGTGAAACATTCGCCCCGCTGCAGCCAGCCGGGGCCGAACAGCCCGCCAAGGGCAAAGGTCAGCCCCCAGTAGGCGGCGGCAACCCGGGCCAGGCGGGCCGGATCGGCGGGGGCCGGATCGCCGAGGTAATAAAGCGCGAAAAGCCCATAACCCAGGATGGCCGGGGCCTGTCCGATCCGGGCCGGAAGCGCAAACCGGTGACGGCCGCCAAAGGCCCAGCGCAGCGGCGCCGCCCAGGGGTTGAACCAGTGCCAGAAATTGCCGACCGCCGCCGCCAGCGCGACCATGCAGATCCACCACAGGGTGAACAGGCTCAGCGGCAACAGGTTGTCCAGCGGGTCGTGCGGCCCCAGGAACCCGATTGCCACGAGCCCGGCCAGGATCAGGAAAGAGAGCGCGCTGCCGGGCCCGGCAGCGGGCGCGCCCACGTCCAGGGTGCTGCCGGGCGCCGCCGGAAACAGGGCCCGCACCGCGCGCGGGGGCAGGAAAACCGTAAGCAGCAGCGTTGCCACCACCGCCGCCACGCCGACGGCCCGGTAATAGCCGGTGGGCAGCAACAGCACGATGGCGCGCTCGGAAACATGGGCGGCGGCACCGCCCGCGGTGGCGGCCAGCAGGAACAGGGCGAAGGTCGCGGCGCGCGTCATCGCTTGCTCAGTCCGGGACGACCTCGGGCAGGCGCCGGGCCGGCGGCGTGTTGCGGCTGCGCCCCGAACGCACCACGCCGTCGATGATGGTCATGCCGATCCCCGGCAGGTTGCCCAGTTCGATGCTTTCCAGGATGTTGCGCCCCGGCGCGTGCTGGGCCTGGTCCATGAGCACGAAATCGGCGGCGCGGCCGGCCTCGATGAGGCCGCAGTCGAGATTGCGCTCGCGCGCGGTGTTGCCGGTGGCAAAGCAGAACGCCTGTTCGGCCGGCACGTTGGCAAAGGCCGACAGCATCGCCACCAGGCGCAGGATGCCCAGCGGCTGCACCCCCGAGCCGGCCGGCCCGTCGGTGCCCAGGATCACCCGGTTCATCTGTTTCAGCTCGCGCGCGGTGTTCACGGTCAGCACCGCGGCGCGTTCGTTGCCGTTGTGCACCACCTCGATGCCCTTCAGGCAGTTCTCGCACAGGCAGACGATCTGATCGTCGGGCAGGGCGGAGTGGCCGCCGTTGATATGGCCGATCACGTCGGCGCCGGTTTCCAGCACCATGTCGGCGTCGATCAGCCCCGAGCCGGGGATCGACGGGCCGCCGGTGTGGATGGTGCTCTGGATGCCGTATTTTCGCGCCCAGTCCACCATCTGGCGCGCGGTCTTGCCGTCCTTGACCGAGCCCAGCCCGACCTCGCCCAGCAGCTTCACGCCGGCATCAGCCAGGTCCTTGAAATCCTGCTCGACCATGCCCGTTTCCAGCACCGGCGCGCCGGCGTGCACCTTGACGCCCGAGGGGCGGAAGTGTTCGTACCAGCGCTGCGAGGCGATCGCCATCGCCTTCAGCCCGACCACGTCCCTGGGCCGGCCCGGCAGGTGCACCTCGCCCGCCGAGATCATCGTGGTGACCCCGCCGTGCAGCGTGCTGTCGATCCAGTGAAGCTGCTGCTGGCGCGGGGTATAGTCGCCGATCACCGGGTGCACGTGGCTGTCGATGAGACCGGGCGCAAGGGTGACGCCGTTGGCATCGACCGTGGTGGTGGCATCGGCGGTGTCCAGGTCCTTTTCATGGCCGAAGGCAGCGATGCGACCGTCCACGGCAATGACGCAGTCGCCATCCATGATCGGCGCCTCCAGCCTGCCTGAGAGGATCAGGCCGATGTTGCGAATGACGAGTTTTTCCGGCGATGCATTCATGGTCATGGCGCTCTCCCTGTCGGCGGTCGGTTTTGTTTGCATGCTAACATGATTGCGTCGCCAATCAAGGACCGCGCCGGCGCGCGTCTGCCCCTTTCGGGGCTGCCTTGCCAGGTGCGACGAGCCCCGGCCCCGGGGCCGAAGAGGCGCCGGTTGTCGCGAAACGCGCACACGGGCGATTGACAGCACCAAGGTGCCCCGATTATCGTTGGTATGCTAACAATTCCAACGCGCAGGATCGCCCTTGGCCTATCACGCCCCGACCACGCTCGATGCAGCGCTTGCTGCGCTGGGCGCGGGGGGTGTGTCGGTGCTTGCCGGGGGCACTGATGTCTACCCGGCGCTGGCCGGGCAGGGTGCGCGCACTGCGCTCGTCGATCTGACCCGCATCGCCGAATTGCGCGGCATCGCCCCGCGCGCCGGTGGCGGCTGGCGCCTCGGTGCCACCACCACCTGGGCCGAGATCGCCGCCGCGCCCTTGCCGCCCGCCTTTGCCGCCCTGCAACAGGCGGCGCGCGAGGTCGGGGCGCGCCAGATCCAGAACGCGGGCACCATCGCCGGCAATCTGTGCAACGCGTCGCCCGCCGCCGACGGGGTGCCGCCGCTTCTGGTGCTCGATGCCCGGGTCGAACTGGCCTCGGCCGCGGGCAAACGGGTGCTGGCGCTGGGCGATTTCATCACCGGCGTGCGCCGGACCGCGCTGCGCCCCGGCGAAATCGTCACCGCGGTGCTGATCCCGCCGCTGCCCGGGGCGACCAGCGCGTTCGCCAAGCTGGGCGCGCGGCGCTACCTGGTGATCAGCATTGCCATGGCGGCGGCGCTTGTGGAGGTGGCCGAGGGCCGGATTGCCCGCGCGCGTATCGCCGTCGGGGCCTGTTCGCCGGTGGCGCTGCGGCTCGGCGCGCTGGAAAAGGCGCTGCAGGGTCGGCGCGCCGACCGGCTGTCGGCCGCGAGGCTGGTGACGCCCGCGCATCTCGACGCGCTGTCGCCGATCGACGATGTGCGCGCCGACGCCGCGTATCGGCGCGAAGCGGCGGGCGAACTGGTCCGCCGCGTGCTGTCGCAGGCCCTGGGTGGGGCGGAGGCCGATGATGCCTGATTCTGTGCGCTTTACGCTGAACGGACAGCCGGTCGCCGCCGAGGCCCCGCCCGGCGAACGCCTGTCGTGGCTGTTGCGCGAACGGCTGGGCGCGCGCGATGT
>JALSRF010000067.1 GCA_026984895.1 Paracoccaceae bacterium | reverse complement strand
CCTGGCGCCAGCTGTCGCCGATGAGCGCGGCCATCGAGGGCACCATGCAGTTCTTCATTGGCATATTCCTGTGGGTGATGTTCGTCCTGATGTCTTTCGGCATCGTCAACACGCAGCTGATGGCGGTGTTCGAGCGGGTGCGCGAATTCGGGCTGATGCAGGCCCTGGGGCTGAAACCGCGGATGATCCTGGGGCTGGTGACCCTGGAATCCGCGATGCTGATCGGGCTGGGAACGCTGATCGGGCTGGGCGGCGCGCTGGCTACGATCAGCGCGATGTCCGGGGGCATCGACATAAGCGCCTTTGCCCGCGGGCTGGCGAAATTCGGCAGCGGGCAGACTCTCTACCCGAAGATCGACGCCGGTCAGATGCTGACCCTTTCCCTGACCATCTGGGTGCTGGGGGTTGTTGTGGCGCTCTGGCCGGCACGCAAGGCGGCAAGTGCAAGCCCGATGGAGGCAATGACCCATGTGTCCTGATGCTCTGAACAAGCCGGGGGGACGCGCAGAAGACCCCGCACAACACGCCGGGCAAAACGCCGGGCAAAACGCCGGGCAAGGTCCCGCTCTCTCTTCCGGCTCGGGCCCCCGGGCAGGAGGCGACGGGCAGGCCATCGTCTCCTGCCGGGGGCTGGAAAAGGACTACCGGCAGGGCGATTTCGTGGTGCATGCGGTGCGCGGCCTGGACCTGGACATCAGGGCCGGGGATTTCGCCACTCTGGCCGGGCCTTCGGGTTCCGGCAAGACCACGCTGCTCAACATGATCGGCGGCCTCGACAGGCCCACCGGCGGTTCGGTCGTGGTCGATGGCCAGGAACTGTCCGGCATGAACAAGGCAGAGCTGGCCGAGATGCGCCTGCGCAAGATCGGTTTCGTGTTCCAGTCCTACAACCTGATCCCGGTGCTTTCGGCAGCCGAGAACATCGAGTTCATCCTGCGCCTGTCCGGGGTGCCGGCGAAAGAGCGCCACGAACGGGCCATGCAGGCGCTGGCGGATGTGGGCCTGGCGGGCATGGAAAACCGGCGCCCGGCGCACCTGTCCGGCGGCCAGCAACAGCGCGTTGCCGTGGCCCGCGCGCTGATCGGCAGGCCGGCCATCGTGCTGGCCGACGAGCCGACGGCGAACCTAGATTCGAAAACCACCGGCGAGCTGATCGACCTCATGGCCGGGCTGAACCAGCGGCTGGGCATCACCTTTCTGATGGGCACGCACGATCAACGGGTGATCGCGCGCGCGCGCCGCCAGATCGAGATGACCGACGGAAGGATCTCCAGAGATGAAGACGTTTAGGACACCCCGTGCCGCCGCCGTGCTGCTTGCCCTTGCCGCGCCTGGCCTGGCGGGCGGCGCAGGCGCGGTTCAGGCGGCCGAACTTTCCGGGCGGGTCGCGTTGACCTATGGTTCGGTCACCACCGCCGCCGACAGCCTGTCGGCCATGTTCGGCCCCGTTTCCCATGCGCGGTTTCTGGGCAATGCCCGTTTGCAGTGGCAACACAGCTGGGGCAATGTCTCTGTCGAGATCCATGATCGGCTTGCGGTGGAAATCGGCCCGGGCGTGGCAATCGACAACGGGCTTGCCGCGCTGATGCCGCCGGCCCCGCCGGGAAATTACCTGAACCTGGACCGCAGCTTCACCGATGCCTCGGGCCGGCGGATCACCCAGACGATCGACCGTCTGTCGCTGGGGTTTTCCAGCCCGTCGCTTGTGGTGAAGCTGGGGCGCCAGACGCTGACCTGGGGGAGCGGCCAGACGTTCCACCCGATGGACCTGATGGCGCCGTTTTCCCCGGCCGCGACAGACACCGAGTTCAAGCCCGGCGTGGACATGCTGTATCTGCAGTGGCTGATGAAGAACGGGGACGATCTGGAACTGATCGCAGTGCCGCGGCGCGCCACGGCCGGGGGCCCGGCGACAGCGCAGGCCAGCACCTTCGGCGCGCGCTACAGGGGCACGCCGGGCGCGGTTTCGGTCGAGGCGATCCTGGCGCGCGACCACGGCGACAGCACCGCGGGCATCGGCCTGTCAGGCGCGCTTGGCGGCGCGGCCTGGAATGCCGAACTTGTGCCCACGCGCCTTGCCGGCGGGCAGATGCGCGTCTCCGGGCTGGCCAATATCAGCACCGCAGTGGACCTTGCCGGCCACAGCGCCGTGATCTCTGCCGAATATTTCCACAACGGCTTCGGCCTGCCCGGCAGCGGCGGTGCGCTGGCGAGCCTTCCCCCGGAGCTGCGCACCCGGCTGGCGCGCGGGCAGCTGTTCACGCTGTTTCGCGATTACCTGGCGCTTGGCGCCTCGGTCGAGCTTTCGCCGCTGACAACTCTGCGCGCGGGCGGGATCGTCAACCTGGCCGACAACAGTTCGCTGAGCACGCTGGCACTGGACTGGTCGCTGAGCGACAACACCAGCCTGATCCTTGGCGGCCAGTTCCCGGCGGGCCGGCGGGGCACCGAGTTCGGGGGGCTCCCGCTTTCCGGCGGCGGCGCGCCCTATGCGGTGCCCGAGACATCGGTCTACATCCAGTTCCGGCACTACTTCTGAACCTTCTGAACCTCCCGAACGCAACCGCGATCCCTGAAGGACCTAGGCCCGTTCTCTTCGACGTCTTCGAAACAACACGCTGCCCGGGCGCCGCTTCGGCCCGCGCCGCCTACGCGCACCATCGCGTCCGCGCACCATATCGACCGCCGCGAGGCGCATGTCCGGGTCCGTCGCGTCCACTCCTTGCGCCAGGCCGGGCGCGCGGCGGCACGGGCAGGAGCGAAGGCGGGCGCAAGGGCGCGGGCAGGCGCGCGGGCGCGGGCGTGGGCATGCGCCGGACGGAGGACATGCGCCGGCTTGTCGTGGCAGGGGCACGCGCCTGAAAGCCTTGAGGCAAGGCCAGGCAGGTTCGCTCGGGCCGCGCGCGCGACATGGCTGACATCCCGGGGAACGGGTGGTTTCCGTAACCGGGTGGGGGATGCGCCCCGGGGTTCGCCCCGCGCGCAAACGGCGCGCAGCCCGCCGGCGTCATCGCCCCCGGACGCCCCGCAACGCGAAAACGCACGGCGGCTTTCAGCGCAACCCGTCCTCGCCCTTGATCTGCCCGGCCTGCAGCCCGCCGACGCGCGGCAAGGGCCGCCCGCTGTCGGTGACCGCCACCGCCACCAGGATTTCGCCGGCGCGCGGCGCATCGTTCAGCCGGATTTCCACCCCGTCGAAATGCGAGCGCACATAGGCCGCGTCCTTGTGGCCCAGCGGCACATCCAGCACCTGCCCGGGGCTGCCCATCTTTTTCGAGGACGACACCAGCGCCGCGCCCTTTTCCACCGCCTTGCGCAGCGGCGCGCCCAGTTTCGGGTGCAGGATGGCGGCGGCATGTTCCAGTTCGCCGTTTTCGCCGACCATCGCCGCCTTGCCATAGCTTTCGGCCTCGCCAGCGGTGATCCCCAGCGCCGCCACGCATTTTTCGCCCAGCAATCCGCCCAGTTCGGCGCCGATGTCCATCAGCGGGCTCAGATCCTCCACATAGGCCCCGGCAAAGGGGTTCTCGATCACCGCCGCCGCCACCGCCTTGCGCGTCGGCGGGTCGATCCGCTGCCCGGCCTCGCGGTGGGTTTCCTCGACGAAAATCGCTATTTTCCTGATGTTTGCGCTCATCTCAGTCCATCCTCTCCCTTGATCTCCCAGGCTTCCAGCCCGCCCGAGCGTGAATGCACCCGCGCGCCGGTGGTCATCACCAGCGCCAGCAGCATCTCGTGGCGGCGCGGGGCGTCCGCCAGCCCCAGTTCCATCGAATCGAAATGGCTGCGCACGTAAGCCGCGTTGACATGAGCGATCGGCACATCCAGCCGCGCGCCCACGCCAGCGACCTTTTTCGACGAGGGCACGATCGCCCTGGTGCCGCCGATCGCCTCGCGCATGGCATAACCGCCGGGCGCGTGCCAGAGCGCGCCGTGTTCCAGCTCTCCCGCCTCGCCGATCAGCGCGCCCTTGCCGTAGCCCTCGATTTCGCCCGGGCCGCCCAGCATGTCCACCAGGCGGCGCGCCATGGTCAGCCCCAGCGGGCGCAAATCGTCCATGAACGGCTGGATGTCGGGCTCATAGCGCCCGGCAAAGGGGTTCTCGACCACCGCCAGCGCCGCCGCCCGGCGCAGCGGCCTGTCCGGCGCGGGGCCGTATTCGTGAAAGATCTCTTCGCAGGCAGTGGCGGTCTTGCGGACGATCAGTTCAGGCATGTTCGGCCTTTCGGGCAGGAGTGCTGGCGGGAGCGCACATGGGGGCGCTCGTGGGGGCGCTCGTGGGGTGACGGGCAAGCGGCAGGGGGCCGCTCAGCCGGTGCCGGCCGCGCAGAAACAGCGCGGCGGAATGGATCAGCCCGCGCGCCCGCATATGTTGCGCACAGGCGGCACCGCTGTCCAGCGCGGCACCGATCTCGGCGGCGGTCAGCCGGCCCACGGCGGTCACCACCGGGCGCGCGCCAAGATCGCTGTCGGGTTGCAGATGGCAGGCCGGGGTGCGCGCGATGGCCGCATGGCCGGGCAGATCGACGGCATTGGCAATGAGCGTGGCGGCGGCATCGGCGGCCGCGGCGCTGCGCGCCAGCACGGTGACGCTGTCGGCGATCCCCAGCGACAGCGACCGCCCCCCGGCACCGCTGGTGGCGATGCCGCGCACGCCGCTTTCGGGGGGAATGGCGATCGTGCCCAGAGGCGAAGCATCCGTGGCGGCGATGGCAACGCTGAACCCGGCGCGATGCGAGCCCGGAGCAGCCTGGCCCGAATGCAGCGCAATGTCGCCGCCGTTGTTCACCCAGGCGCGCACCAGCACCGTGGCCGCCACCATCGCCGCCAGGACCTCTTCGGCCACGGCCCCGGCAACC
>JALSRF010000066.1 GCA_026984895.1 Paracoccaceae bacterium | reverse complement strand
GCCGGGGCCAATGGCGCGGGCCAGTTCACCGGCTGGTATTCATGCAGTCCGATCCCCCAGCCCCTGTCGGATTTCTCCACCCGTCCGCCAAGCGCCTGGGCGATCAGCTGATGACCGAAACAGATGCCGATCATCCGGCTTCCGGCCGCTTGGGCGCGGCGCACGAACCGCTCCAGCTTCGCGATCCACGGGTGGCCCTCGTAAACGCCGAAGCGCGAGCCGGTAATCACCCAGAGGTCGGCGTCTCCCGGGCTGTCGGGCAGGTCATTCTCCAGCACCGCATAAGAGGAGAACCGCCCCCCGAGAGGCGCCAGCCAGTCGGCCACCATGTCCGGGTAGCTGCCGAACCCGCGCAGCGTATCGGGCGGCCGGCCCGTTTCGAGGATACCGATGCGAAGTCCTGCGTTGGTCACTGTCAATCCGGGCCTTTCCGTCAGAACCGTCCAAGGTAGTGGCGATATTCGACCGGAGAGATTTCGGCCGTCAGCGCGGCGATTTCATCGCGTTTCACGGCCACATATACATCGCGCAGCCGGCGGCCAAGGACATCGGCGCAGAAATCCGAAACCGCGCAGCGTTCCACGGCGCGCGTCCAGTCATGATCCAGCGGTTCGGCCGGCTTTGCATCGGCATCTTCCAGAGGCGGCTGAAGCGGCAGATCAGTCTCTAACCCGTGCATAATGCCCCCCAATATCGCCGCGATGGCCAGATACGGGTTCACGTCGGCACCGCAGATCCGATGTTCAAGCCGCGCGCCCTTGCCGGTGGTTTCCGGCAGCCGGATAGCCGCCGCGCGGTTGTCCTGCCCCCAGTCGGGGCGCGAGGGCGCGAAACTGGCGGGCTGAAACCGCCGGAACGAGTTCAGGTGCGGTGCAAAAAGCGCCTGGGCCTCGCGCATGGTCGCCAGCACGCCGGCCACGGCCCGTTTCAGCTGCGCGCCCGCGTCAAAGATGTTCCTGCCGGCCGCGTCGCACAGCGAAACATGCACATGCATGCCGCTGCCAGGCTCTTTCGCATAGGGCTTGGCCATGAAGCTGGCCTCAAGACCATGGCGCGCAACCACGCCACGCACCAGCCGGCGAAAAAGCAGCGCCGTGTCTGCCGCAACCAGCACGTCGCCGGTGTGGTGAAAGTTTATCTCGAACTGACCGGGGCCGAATTCGGCAACAAGGGTATCGCTGGCCAGACCCTGGGCTGCGCAGGCATGGCGTATGTCGTCAAGGATTTCGGCGAAGTTCGACATCACGCCCAGTTCGTAGTTCTGTGCGTCCGGCAGATGCGCCGGCGGCCTGGGCGCCTCGTCACCATTGCTGCGCTTTCTGACGATGTAGAATTCAAGCTCGCATGCGAGTGTCGGATACAGCCCTTTGGCGGCCAGACGGTCGACCATTCGGGCCAGGGCACGGCGGCTGGACAGCCAGCCGGCGGGTTCGCCGCTGCCGGCGCTTTCGGCGCTTTCGGACATTTCGACCAGCACCTGTGCCACCTCGCCCCGGGCCCAGGGCACCGGCTTCAGCGTGCCGGGCACCGGTTTCATGAAACCGTCGGGATCGCCAGCCACGATCCCCAGGCCGGTCTCTGGCGGCTCGGTGCCCATGATCGTCGGTGCGTAGGTCGAGATCGGCAGGCGCACCTGCCCGGCGGCCAGCTTGTCCGCCTGGTCGCCCGGCAACCACTTTCCCCGCAGGATCGCATTGATATCGCACAGCAGCAGTTCGATGCGCTCGGGTGCGGCGTGCCGGGTCCGGTAGGCATCGAACTCTTTCCTGAAATCAGTCACTGTTGCTGGGCTTTCTGCTCGTCCGCTGCGCGTCTGGCAAGGGATCGTTTGGACATGAAAGAGGCGGAAATCACCCCGACCGTCACGATCGTGATCATGATCGTCGACAGGGCGTTGATCTCGGGGCTGACCCCAAGGCGCACCGCAGAATAGATGCGGATGGGAAGGGTTGTGGACGACGGACCCGCGGTGAAGGATGAAATGACCAGATCGTCCAGCGACAGGGTAAAGGCCAGCAACCAGCCCGAAATCACCGCCGGCGCGATGATCGGCAGGGTGACGCTGCGAAAGGCGTCGAAAGGCGTGCAGCCGAGATCCAGCGCCGCCTCTTCGATGGAGCGGTCGAAGCTGACCAGCCGCGAGGACACCACGACCGAAACGTAGCACATGGAGAAGGTCGTGTGGGCCAGCACGATGGTCAGGATACCCCTGTCCAGCCCCACGGCAATGAACAGCAGCAGAAGCGAAAGCCCGGTGATCACGTCGGGCATCACCAGTGGTGCGTAGATCATGCCCGAAAACAGCGTGCGCCCGGGGAATCTCGCGACGCGCACCAGCGCATAGGCCGCCATGGTCCCAAGCACCGTTGCCGCGGTCGACGAAACGACCGCCACGCGCAAGGTCACCCATGCTGCGTTCAGGAAATCCTGATCATGGATCAGAACCCCATACCATCTGGTCGAAAATCCCGCCCAGACCGTCACCAGACGCGACCCGTTGAAACTGTAGATGATCAGGATCAGCATCGGCAGGTAAAGGAACGCGAAACCGAAGGTCAGCGCGGTTGCATTGAACCAGGAAAAGCGGCGTCTCACAGCTCGGCCTCCTGCTGCTTTTGCTGGTTGCGCTGAAACAGCATGATCGGAACGATCAGCAGCAGCAGCAGGACCACGGCAACCGCCGAGGCCACCGGCCAGTCGCGGTTGGAGAAGAATTCCTCCCACAGGACCTTGCCGATCATCAGCGTTCGCGAGCCTCCCAGAAGCGACGGGATCACGAACTCGCCTATGGCCGGAATGAACACGAGGAAACACCCGGCGACGATGCCGGGCCGGGACAGGGGCAGGGTGACCAGCCAGAAGGCGCTCAACCGCGAACACCCCAGGTCCTCGGCCGCCTCCAGCAGGGACTGGTCAAGCTTTTCCAGGGTGGCGTAGATCGGCAGGATCATGAACGGCAGGTAGGTGTAGACGATACCGATATAGACGGCGAGGTTGGTATTCAGGATCTTCAGCGGCTGGTCGATCAGCCCGAGGCCCAGCAGCAGCTGGTTCAGATACCCTTCCTGGCTGAGAATGCCGATCCAGGAATAGACCCGGATCAGGAAACTGGTCCAGAAGGGCAGGATGACCAGCATCATCAGCGTCGGTCGCCACTCGGGCGCGGCCCTGGCCATGCCATAGGCAATGGGATAGGCCGCCAGCAGCGTGGCAACCGTGGCGATCACCGCGATCTTCAGGCTGGAAAGATAGGCTCTCCAGTAAAGATCGTCTTCGGTCAGAAAGGTGAAGTTATCGAAATCAAGCTGCGAGAAGTAGCTTTTTACCCCGTCCCATCCGCCGGACAGATCGAAGGTCGGCACATAGGGCGGGATGGCCAGCGCCGTATCGGAAAGCGAAATCTTCACCACGATCACGAAGGGGATCAGGAACAGGGCCACCAGCCACAGGTAGGGCACGGCAATCAGAACAAGACGGCGGATATTCATTCTGCCGCCCCTACCCTGTCAGAACGACGCCGGCGGTGTCGGTCCACGACAGCCAGACCGGATCTTCCCAGTTGAAACTGCGCCGGTCGATACGCTGGTTGTTCGCGGCCTGAGCCTTCAGGATCTGGCCGTTGGCCAGCTTCACATGATAGGTCGAGATGTTGCCGAGGTAGGCGATGTCATGCACCTTGCCGGCGAAGGCGTTGGCGCGTCCCGCGGGTTTTTGCGCCGTAATAGTCACTTTTTCCGGCCGAATGGCGAAATGCACGCGCGTGCCTTCGGCGATCGGCGCAGACGGCGTGCCGACAATCGGCTCCTGACCCTCGGCCCAGTGGATGCGGATTGTCTCGCCCTGCTGCCGAGAGGCGTTTCCTTCGATGATGTTCACATCGCCAATGAAATCGGCCACATAAACGCTGTTGGGCGTTTCGTAGATTTCCGCCGGCGTCGCCACCTGCACGATGCGCCCGTCGTCCATCACCGCAACCCGGCTGGCGACGGTCATTGCCTCTTCCTGGTCGTGGGTCACGATGACGAATGTGGTTCCGGTCCGCTCCTGGATGTCCATCAGTTCGAACTGGGTGTCCTGGCGCAGTTTCTTGTCAAGGGCGCCCAGTGGTTCGTCCAGCAGCAGAAGCTTGGGCGCCTTCGCCAGCGAGCGCGCCAGGGCCACGCGCTGCCTCTGACCGCCGGAAATCTGGTGCGGCTTGCGCCGGGCGAACCGTTCCAGCCGCGTCAGGCGCAGCATCTCGTCAACGCGCGCGGCAATATCCGGCTTCGACATGGATGAACGTTTCAGCCCGAAGGCGATGTTGTCATACACGCTCAGGTGCGGAAACAGCGCATAGGACTGGAACATCATGTTCACGGCCCGTTTGTTCGGCGGCACGCCCGCAATGTCCTCTCCCTCCAGCAGGATGGTGCCCTCGGTCGCGGTTTCAAACCCGGCCAGCATGCGCATCAACGTGGTCTTGCCACAGCCCGACGGGCCGAGCAGCGCGAAAAATTCCCTGGCGTAGATATCCAGCGTAAGGTTGTCGATCGCCGTAAAGCTGCCAAAGCGCTTGGTTACCGAACGAAACTGAATCAGCGGCTCTTCGTCCGGGTCGTTCCAGGGTGCGAAGACCCTGCCCTGTGCTGCCGTATCCATCGCGACCCCGCTGAGCATGAGGCTCCGCGCCGACCGGCGCGGAGCGGTTGCAGGTTGCAGGTTTCAGGTGCCGGACTTGATCCTGGTCCACATCCGGGTGACGAAGCGCTGCACCTTCGGCGGGTAGGGCGTGGTCGTATACAGGTGCTTCAGCGTTTCTTCATCCGGGTAGATCGCCGGGTCTCCGATCACGTCTTCGGACAGCAGCTTCTGCGATGCCTTGTTGCCGTT
>JALSRF010000065.1 GCA_026984895.1 Paracoccaceae bacterium | reverse complement strand
GGGCGTCGGGGGCGAAGTCTCTCGATGATTTCGGTCCGGTTTCCCTGCCGGGGAGGCGGCGCCTTGGCGGGGCGGGCTTTGCTCAGTCTCCGGGCAGCAGCTTGCCCGGGTTCAGGATGCCGTTCGGATCAAGCGCGCGTTTCAGATCGCCCATTACCGCCCAGCCCGGGCCGTGTTCGGCGGCCATGTAGCCCAGCTTGCCCATGCCCACCCCGTGCTCGCCGGTGATGGTGCCTCCCAGGCGCAGCGCGCGCTCGGCCATGCGCGCAGCCAGGTCCTGCGCCGCCGCCATCTCGGCCCCGTTTTCAGGGTCCACCAGCAGCACCGAGTGGAAATTCCCGTCGCCCACATGGCCCAGGATCGGCCCTTCCAGGATCGAGGCGGCAATATCGGCCTGGGTCTCGCAGACCGCCTCGGCCAGCGCCGAGATCGGCACGCAGATGTCGGTGACCAGCGCCCGTGCCCCCGGGCGCAGCGCCAGGCAGGCGTAATAGGCCTTGTGGCGCATGTCCCACAGCTTTCGCCGGTCTTCCTCGCGGTCCGACCACTGGAACCCGGCGCCGCCGAACTCGGCCGCGATTTCGCCCATGCCCTCGGCCTGTTCGGCGACCGCGGCGGGCGAGCCGTGAAACTCCACCAGCAGATGCGGCTGCTCCGGGAGCCCGGCGCCGGATGCGGCGTTGACCGCGCGCACCGTCGCGGCATCGACAAATTCGATGCGCGCCATCGGGATGCCTGACTGGATGGTGGCGATCACCGCATCGACCGCGCCCTGCATGTCGGCAAAGGCGCAGACCGCCGCCGACACCGCCTCGGGCTGGCCATGCAGGCGCAGCGTCAGTTCGGTGATCAGCCCCAGCGTGCCTTCGGCCCCCACCATCAGCGCGGTCAGGTCGTAGCCCGCCGAGGACTTGCGCGCCTGGCTGCCGGTGCGAATCACCCGGCCGTCCGCCAGCACCACCTCAAGCGCCATCACGTTGTCGCGCATGGTGCCATAGCGCACCGCCGTGGTGCCGCTTGCCCGTGTCGAGGCCATGCCCCCGAGCGACGCATCCGCGCCCGGATCCACCGGAAAGAACAGCCCCGTCGCGCGCAGTTCGCGGTTCAGCTGTTCGCGCGTTACCCCGGGCTGGACGGTGGCGCGGAAATCTTCCGTTCGCAGATGCAACACCTTGTTCATGCGGGAAAAATCAACCGTTATGCCGCCGTGCGCAGCCAGCGCCTGCCCTTCCAGGGAGGTGCCCGTGCCCCAGCCGACCAGCGGGCAGCGGTGGCGGTTGCAGATCTCGGCGATCTTCTGAACCTCGGCCGTGGTTTGCGGATAGGCGACGGCGTCGGGCGGCATCGCCCGGAAGTGCGATTCGCTCTGGGCGTGGGCCTGCCGGTCGCCCCGGCCGGTGACAAGGCGCTCCTGCAGCAGGTTGCGCAGTTCGCCGATTGCGGGCTCGGGGGCTGTCGTCATGGTTTGGGCCCTTTTCCTGCTACTGCAGGCAACGGTAGGCGTAAGAGGTCGCCTGCGTGCCCGGCACGGTCAGTTCCAGATGGTCGATCGAAGCGGCGTAGCTCACGATCCTGACATCGAAGGGCACGCCCGCGTCCGGGTGCACCGTCAGGACGTTGTCTTCAAGCGAGTAGAGCACCGCCAGGTCGAGGTTGCGCGAAGGCACCTTCACATGGCCGTATTCGAACACGATCGGATCGGTGCATTCCGGTTCGCTGCCCACCGGGATACGTTCGATGCGCTGGCGCAGCGTCCAGCGCCCGACGATGAAGATCGGCGCGGTCAGTTTCGGGGTCCGGTAGTCCTTGAGCATGCGAAACTCGGCAAGATAGGTCGAAAAGCCCTCAAGCTTGCGAATCTCGCTCAGGTAGTCTTCGGGACTGGTTGTGCGCATTTCTTCCAGATAGGCCGCGGCGCGGGTGTTCTGATAATAGAGAAACAGGAAATACGAAATCGAAAAGATCACCCCGGCGGCAATGAGATAGCCGTATTCCCGGCCGATATGCAGGCTGTTTCGCGATGATGATCGTGGCATGGGACTGGCTCCATGAAGGTGCGCTGCGCTCGTTTCGGGCCGACCCTGCCGCCGGAGCACGAGTTTCCCTGCCGGTGTGGCTTCTGGTGCGTTGCAAAACGCCCGACAAGCGCTTAATGCGTGGCATGCGGTCAGCCTGCGTCGTTTCGCGCGGCGCGGCGCGCCGGAAGCAACCAGAAATCCAGGGGTCAGCCCTTTGCAAGAGTCGATGCCACAATCCGACCGGCAGGACAACCGTCAAGTCTCGCTGGTTTCGCTGTCGCTCATTGCCGTCGTGATCGGGATCGTCACCGGTATGGGCGCAATTGGCCTGCGCTACCTGATCGCGGTGATTCACAACCTGTTCTTCCTGGGAAGATTTTCCTTCATCTACGATGCCAATGTCCCCACGCCGCCGTCACCCTTCGGTGCATGGATCATCCTGGCGCCGGTGATCGGCGGTCTGATCGTCGTGTTTCTGGTGCGCCGCTACGCCCCCGAGGCGCGCGGCCATGGCGTGCCCGAGGTGATGGATGCCATCTACTATCGCGACGGGCGCATCCGCCCGGCTGTGGTGCTGATCAAGTCGCTGGCCTCGGCGCTTTCCATCGGCTCGGGGGCGGCGGTCGGGCGCGAGGGGCCGATCATCCAGATCGGCTCGGGGATCGGCTCGGTGCTGGGGCAGTTCTTCCACCTCAACCGGTGGCAGGTGATCACGCTTGTTGGCGCCGGGGCGGGGGCGGGCATCGCCGCCACCTTCAACACGCCGCTGGGCGCGGTGCTGTTCGCGGTCGAACTGATGCTGCCCGAGTTTTCCGCACGCACGCTTGCGCCGGTGGTCCTGGCGACCGGGACCGCCACCTACATGGGCCGGCTTGCCTTCGGGATGGAGCCGGCCTTTCTGGTGGCCGCGCACCAGCGCCCGGACATCCTGGTGCCGCTTTCGGTGGACATGCTGCCGCTTTACATCATGGCCGGGATCCTCAGCGGGCTGGCGGCGGCGTTGTTCGTGAAGGTGCTGTACCGGACCGAAGACCTGTTCGACGACCTGAAACTGAACCCCTATGTCAAGACCGCGATCGGCATGACCTTTCTGGGGGTGCTGATGTATGTGCTGGTGCAGACCACCGGCATGTATCACACCGCCGGCGTGGGCTATGCGACCATCCAGATGATCCTGACCGGGCAGCTGACCATGCCGGGCTTTCTGTTGCTGCTGTTCGCGCTGAAGCTGGTCGCCACTTCGGTCAGCCTCGGCTCGGGGGCTTCGGGCGGGGTGTTCTCGCCCTCGCTGTTTCTGGGGGCAACGCTTGGCGGCGCCTTCGGCGCGGTGCTGGACGCGCTGTTTCCGGCGCTCGGATTTTCAATGATCACCTTCGCGCTGATCGGCATGGCCGGGATCGTGGGCGCGGGCACCGGGGCGGCGCTGACATCGATCATCATGATCTTCGAGATGACCGGCGATTACAGCATCACGGTTGCCGCCATCATCGCCGTGGTGGTGGCGGTCGGGGTGCGCCGCGCGATCATGTATGACAACATCTACACGATGAAGCTGACGCGCCGCGGGCATCGCCTGCCCATGGACATCCGTTCGCACCTGTTCCCGATCCGCCTGGCCAGCGAGGTGATGGAGCCGGCCATCGGCACCGTGGACGTTGCCGAACTGAAACCCGCGCGCGTGGTGTCGCGCCGCCGGGCCGGCAAGCGCAGTTTCGCCGTCGTCACCGAAGGACGCCATCTTGTCGGGGTCGCGCAGGTCGATCCCGAGGATGTGACCGCGGCCTGGGGGCCGGTGATTGCGCCGGTTGGAATCGTGCGCGAAAGCACCTTCCTGCGCACGGTGATGACGCACATGGCCGACCGGGACCAGATAGCGGTCGTGGTGGTGAAAGACGGCAAGGCCCCGCGCCCGGAAAACGTGACCGGCGCAATCACGCGGGTTGCCATCGGCGCTGCCGTGGTGTCCGATTTCCACAGCTGACCGACCGGGCCTGCGGGCGTGGGGCCCGGGTTGCAGCCCGCCGCCGGCGGCGCCTCTCTGCCCGGGGCCGGGGGCTGGCAGGCGGCGCCGGAGGCGGGGGGCTGGCAGGCGGGCGACGGATCAGCCGCCGTGAAAGGCCGCTTTTCGCGGGCCGCGCGCCACCGACACCAGCCTGACACCGGCCTGCAACCGGCCTGCAACCAGCCTGCAACCAGCCTGCAACCACTGTGCGCATGCGCTGCCGGCCATTGGCCGAACCCGTCCCGCCGGCCGGCATGGGCACGCCGCCCGGGGCAAGGCCAGCGTCGGGCGCCGGATCGAGGGCGGACGGGGGCCGGGCAGGGCCGCGCAGGGCGGCCACGCCCGGAAACGTCGTTTGCGTCGTTTGCCTGGCGGGCGAACGCGCGAACGTCACACGCGCTCTACCGTGGCCTTGTCCGGGTAGAAGGCGATGTGGTCGGCGATCTCCTCTACCCCCTCTTTCGGGGTTTCGTAGCACCAGCCGGCATCCTCGATCACGGCCGATTTGGTCTGGATCGAGTAGTAGCTTGCCTGTCCCTTGTGCGGGCAGACCGAGCGCGTCTGCGAGACATCGAGAAAGGCCATCGCGATATCGCTTTTCGGAAAATAGATCACCGGCGGCAGGTTGCCTTCGGTCAGTTCCAGCGCATTGGCGGTTTCGCCAAGCACCGCGCCGCCCGCGCGCAGAACCCATTTCCCCGGCGCTTTCCTGATGGTGATGTAATCGCTCATGTTCTCCTCCCCGTATGTGCGCCGATCTTATCAGGTTTGCGCTAACAGGGAAGGCGTCAGATTGGCGCTGTTGCCTTTTTCAGCCAGCGCGCCGTCTCGCCCTCCAGGTGCGGGCCGATCTT
>JALSRF010000064.1 GCA_026984895.1 Paracoccaceae bacterium | reverse complement strand
GGGCGCGGGCTCGGGCGCGGGCTCGCCTGCCGGTTCGTCCGCCGGCCCGGGCGCGGGGTCACGCGCCTGCGCGGGCTCCTGTTCGCCTGCCGGTTCGTCCGCCGGCCCGGGCGGGGCCGGTTCGGGCGCGCGCTCGGCCGCCGGGGCGGGCGTGGGTCCGCGCGTGGGCCCGGGCGCGGGATCGGGCGCGGGTTCGGGGGCACTGGCCGGTTCGGGCGCCAGCGGCACCACGTTCTGGGCATCCGCGGCCTCGATGTCCTCGGCCATGGGCGCTTCCATGGGCGCTTCGTCGTTTCGCGGCGGCGCGGGCGCAAGCGGTGGCGGCGCGTCTGGCTGCGCGTCCTGCGCGGCCGCCCAGGGCGCGCCGGTTTCGGGGGGCGCGGCCGGCTCCGGGGCGATCGCCTGCGCCTCGATCACCTTTTGCGCCACGCCCGGCACGGGCATCGAAAGCGCCGAAACCTTGGCCACCCCTTCTTCGCGCAGCATCTTCTGCACGCCGCGAATGGTCATCCCGTCTTCGTGCAGCAGCTTCTTGATGCCGCCCAGAAGTTCCATGTCGCGCGGGCGATAGTAGCGCCGCCCTCCGGCGCGCTTTACCGGCTTGACCTGCGAAAACCGGCTTTCCCAGAAGCGCAGCACATGGGTGGGCGTATCAAGCCACTCGGCCACCTCGGAGATGGTTCGAAAGGCCTCGGGCGACTTTTTCATCGGGGCTTACCTTGCCGTTACCTGCGATTTCCGGCAGCAACGCGTTCCTTCATCAGTTGCGAGGGGCGAAACGTCAGCACCCGGCGCGGCGAGATCGGCACCTCTTCGCCGGTCTTGGGATTGCGTCCGACGCGTGCCGCCTTGTCGCGCACGCGAAAGGTGCCGAAGGATGAAATCTTCACCGTTTCCCCGCGCACCAGCGCATCGGACACATGTTCGAGGACGGATTCCACCAGCTGCGCGGATTCGTTGCGCGACAGGCCGACCTCGCGGAACACCGCCTCGGACAGGTCCATGCGGGTAAGTGTCTTGTTGCTCATCAATTCCCCCTGTGCTGTTTGATCGACCATAGGAGCACGGGATTTTCCGAGTCAATATCAAGACGTTGCCGAACGCTGTTGACAGGCAGATTCAAGCCGTTACCAGCGCAAAACCACCGCCCCCCAGGCCAGACCGCCGCCGATTGCCTCCAGAAGCAGCACATCCCCGCGGGAGAATTTTCCGTTTTCCTTGCCCCAGGACAGGGCGAGGGGAATCGATGCCGCCGAGGTATTGCCCTGGTCATGCAGCGTCACGATCACCCGTTCCATGGGCAGGCCCAGCTTTTTCGCGGTGCCCGAGATGATGCGGATATTGGCCTGGTGGGGCACGATCCAGTCGATGTCGCCCTGTTGCAACCCGGCCCTGGCCAGGGCCGTGCCGGCGGTTTCGGCCAGCTTGTTCACCGCCTGCTTGAACAGCTCGGGTCCCAGCATCTTCAGCACCCCGACCGTGCCTGTCGAGGAAACCCCGCCATCCACATACAGCAGGTCGCGCTGGCTTCCGTCGGCGTTCAGGTCAACGGCCAGGATCCCGCGGTCTTGGGTGCTGCCGCTGCCGGCGTCCGCCTCCAGCACCACCGCGCCGGCGCCGTCGCCGAACAGGACGCAGGTGGCGCGGTCGCTGAAGTCGAGAATGCGCGAAAACGTCTCGGCCCCGATCACCAGCACCCGGCGCGCCTGCCCCGAGACAAGCAGCGCATTGGCATTGGCCAGCGCATAGATGAACCCGGCACATACCGCCTGCACATCGAAAGCAAAGGCGTTGCGCGCTTCCAGCCGGGCCTGGACGATGGTGGCGGTCGAGGGAAAGGTCAGGTCCGGGGTCGCGGTGGCCAGGATGATGGCGTCGATCTCGTCCGCCTTCACGCCGGCATCGCCAAGCGCATTGCGCGCGGCCCGGGTGGCCATGTCCGAGGTGGTCTCGCCCCGGGCGGCGAAATGGCGCCGCTCGATCCCCGTGCGGGCGCGAATCCATTCGTCCGAGGTGTCAAGCGTCCGGGTGAATTCTTCGTTTTCGACAACGCGTTCCGGCAGGTAATGTCCCACGCCCCGCACCACTGCCCGAACTGTCATGACCTAGCTTCCGTCGCTGTTCTTGTTTTCGCCGGTTGCGGCATCTTGACCCGGCAGGCCGGCAGAGGCAACCCGTGCCGCCAGTCTTTGCACGAAACCGCCGCGCGCCAGCTTGGCCGCCAGTCCTACCGCGGCGGCAACGCCGGTGGCATCGGCCGAGCCGTGAGACTTGATCACCGTGCCGTTCAGCCCGAGGAACACGCCGCCGTTGACCCGCCGCGGGTCGATCTTCCTGTTCAGGCGTTTCAGCGAGCTCAGCGCCAGGACCGCGGCAATGCGCGACAGCGGCGTGGCCTTGAAGGCCCCGCGCAGCAGTTCCGCGATCAGGCCGGCCGTGCCTTCGCCGGTCTTCAGCGCGACGTTGCCGGTGAAGCCGTCGGTCACGATCACGTCCACCTCGAGCGAGGGAATGTCCCCGCCCTCGACGAACCCCAGATAGTCAAAGCCGCCGGTCCCGGCCCGTTCGGCGATCAGTTCGTTGGCCTCCTTCAGTTCGGGACGGCCCTTGTGCTGCTCGGTGCCCACGTTCAGGAGCCCGATGCGCGGCCGTTCCAGCCCGAGACCGTTGCGCGCATAAGAGGCCCCCATGAGCGCATATTGCATCAGGTCGCAGGCATCGGCGCGGATGTCGGCGCCCACGTCCAGCATGATGTTGAAACCGGCCGGATTGCGCGACGGCCACAGGCAGGCGATGGCCGGGCGTTTCACGCCTTCGAGCTTGCGCAGGCGCAGCATCGACACCGCCATCAGAGCGCCGGTGTTGCCGCAGGATACGGCGGCCTGGGCCTCGGCGTTGCGCACCGCTTCGATCGCCGCCCACATGGAGGTGCCCTCGCCGTTGCGCATCACATGGCTGGGCTTGTCGTGCATGGTCACCACGCGTTCGGCGTGGCGCACGTCGCAGCGCCCGGCAAGGTTCCGGCGGCGCGCCACCAGCGGCGCAAGTTCGCTGTGCGGGCCATGCAGGATGAAGCCGATATCGGGATAGTGCGCCGCAGACAGGGAAAGCCCGGCAACCACCGCTGCCGGGCCACGATCGCCGCCCATGGCGTCAACCGATATGATCGTGCGCGGAGGGGGCGCACCGGTTTCGGGCGCTGGAGTTCTATCGTCTCTGGCCGTCATCCACCGGGTGCCGCGCGGTCGCGTTTATGCGGCGTCTTCGTCGTCGAAGTCGATTTCGTCGCCCATGGCAACGATCTCCCGTTCGCCATAGTGGCCGCAGGAGGGGCACACATGGTGCGGGCGCTTCAGTTCGCCGCACTCGGGGCACTCGGCCGGGTTCGCGGCCACCAGCGCGTCATGGGCGCGGCGCATGTTCCGCTTCGAACGGGTGATCTTGTTCTGAGGGACTGCCATGTCACTGACCTCGGGTTGTGGGGCATGGCCCCGATTGCTTCATCTGATCTTCGGGGGTCTTACGCCTTTGCGGCACCCCTGTCCAATGCATCTTTCAGGCGAGGCCGGGAACATACTGGGAATCGGCGCGCTTGCAAGGGTTTTCTCGCCCGGCTCAGTCGGTGCCCCTGTCTTTCGCCAGCTTGTCGCGCAGCGCGGCGAGGGCGGAAAACGGGCGGTCGTTTTCGTCCGCGCCCGGCGCCGTGCCGGAGGCGGCGCCCGTGCCCGCGCCCGCACCGGAGCCCGTGCCCGCGCCCGAACTCGCAAGGCTTGCGCCCGGCAGGCGCGGATACTGGGGCAGTGCCAGCGCCAGCGCCTCGGCCATGACCGCGTCCGGGTCGATGCCGGTGCCCAGAGCCTCGCGCGTGTCGTCCTCGGGCATTTCGATCGCCTCGCCTTCGCGATGCACTTCGGCCGTGGCGGTAAAGCGGCGCACGACGTCTTCTTCCAGCCGGGTGGTCACCGGCTCCAGCGTCACCACGCAGGGCTGAACGACGGTGGCGCCAAGATGCGCCCGCAGCGCCCAGTCGCCGTCATCGAGCGCGCGCAGTTCGCCCCTGAAGGACAGCTTGCGCAGCGCGACCAGATCCAGCGCCCGGCGCAGCGCCTCGATCTCGTCGGCGGCGGGGCGGATGTCGATGGCATGCACCGGCGCGCGGGCGAGATCGCGCAGCGACAGGCGGCGCGGGTGCGCGGACCCCGTGCTGCCGGCGCGCGGCCCGGCCGGTCGGTTGCTGTCGGCAGGCCCGGACATGGCTGGCCTTCCTTTGCTGTCTGGCCCGCTTGAACACGGGGCGTTCCTTCTGTAAGCCGGATACGAGGCGCAGCGGCTCAAGGCAAGGGGGCAAGATGGCGGCAACGGGCATGAAGTTGATCCGGGCGGGGGCGCTGCTGGCGGTGCTTCTGGCCGCCGGCTGCAGCGCGCAGTTCCGCAATCACGGCTATGCCCCGAGCGACAGCGCCCTGGCCGGGCTGACCGTCGGCCGGGACACCAGGGAAAGCGTGGCAAAGGCGGTCGGCGCCCCCGGCACGACCGGGCTGCTTGACGACAATGCCTGGTATTATGTGGAAAGCAGGTTTCGCCACTACGGCTGGCAGGCCCCGCGCGAAACCGAGCGCCAGGTGGTGGTGATTTCCTTCGACAAGCACGGGCGCGTTTCCAATATCGAGCGTTTCGGCCTTGAAAAGGGCCATGTGGTCGTCCTGTCGCGCCGGGTGACGCAGACCGCGGCCGACCGGACGCCGTTCCTGCGCAAGGTCTTCGGCAACCTGTTCTCGGGCTGAGCCCGGCCGCTGCCCGGCGCCCGGGGGCTGCCTTGCGCGCGCCCTTCATGCGCCCGTGCCCCCCCCGTGCCCCCCGTGGTCCCCTCCACCCGTGCCCCCCCC
>JALSRF010000063.1 GCA_026984895.1 Paracoccaceae bacterium | reverse complement strand
ACTGACCGCCAGGACCGAGGAGCAGGGCGCAAGGCTGACGCGGGGGCTGAGCCAGGCCGTTTCGCGTCGCCGCCAACGGCTCGAAGACCTGTCGCGCGCGCTGCCTCGGCCCGTAACCCTGCTGGAAGCGCCGCGCCAGCGGCTGGACCGGGCCGGCGAGCGGCTGGCGCAGGCGTTGGGCGCGGTCGCCCAGGGCAAGAGGCTCAGGCTGGCCAGGGCCGCCGCCGCGATCCGGGCCGAGGCGATGGCGCAACAGCTGCGCGCCGCGCGCCTGCGGCTGCAGGACCGCGCCGGGCGGCTGCGCCCGGCGTTGCTGACGACCGGGGTGGCGCGCCAGCGCGAGCGGCTGGGCGACACGATGCGCAGGTTCATTGCCGCGGCGCGCTCGGGGCCGGCGCGCGAAAGGCAACGGCTGGACGGCCTGGACCGTATCCGGCTCGGGCTGGGCTACACCGAAACGCTGAAGCGTGGTTATGCGGTGGTGCGTGGCGACGGCAAGGTGGTCAGCGCCGTCGCGCCGGCGCGCGCGGCAGTGGCGCTGGAGATCGAGTTTGCCGACGGACGCCTGCCGGTCGGGGCCAGGCCGCCGGCGAAGGGCCCGGCAAGCAGAAGGCCGAAGGCCGCGCCCGGGCAGGGGTCGCTGTTCCCGGGCGAGGACCCGTGAGCCAGCGCAGCGCCGAAGCAATGCCGCCTTTTCCCGGCAGTGCGGCGGGCGGCCTGCAAGGGGCGCTGTTTCCCGCGCCCAGGGCCTTGCGCAGATTTCGCGCCCTGGCGTGCCTTTCGCGCCGGCGGGCGGCGGCACCTGCGCCCGTTCGTCAGCTGTGCGAGGCGGGTTTCGTCCGTGCCGCGGCAGGCTGGCGGATCAACCGGTAGACCCCCTCGGGCAGGTCCAGCGCGGCGCCCAGATCGCGCAGTTGCGACAGGGAAAGCGTGACCCTGTTGACGCGATCCGCGCGGGTGTCGAATTGCTCGACCGTCACGCAATCGTCGAACGCATGCACGATCACGTCTTCGCCCAGGGGGGCGGGCTCTTCGTCGACAAGCGTTATGGTGGTGGCGTCGAAGTCGTGTTCGATGGTAAACATGGCCTCAGCCTATCGTTGCGCCCGACCGGGCACAATCGTTGGCGGGCAATCGTTGGCCGGTGGCGCAGTTGCACCGCAGCCGCCTTCGGGCGCGGCAGGAAACAGGGAGGAAACCGATGATCCGGCGCGAATGGAACCGCTTCGCAAACCGTGCGGCCTGGTCCTGGGCCGGCTGGCTGGAATGCTGGCGCAACGAGCCGAGCCTGCACCAGTGGGTCTGGGCCAACGTGTTGTCGGCAGGGCTGGCCATGGCGTTGGAGATGAGCCCCGCCGAGCGGGCGTTGATCCTGGCGCTCGGGGTGCTTGTGCTTGCGGCGGAACTGATGAACACCGGCATCGAGCGGGCGGTAGACCATATCTCGGCCGAGGAACACCCGCTGGCGCGCCAGGCGAAGGATACCGCCAGCGCAGCCGTTGCGGTTACGGCAATCGCCGCCGGTGTGGCCTGGGCCGTGGTCCTGATCGCCTGAGGCGGAGCGCAGGCCCAGGTGCGCGGGGCGCCGGGCGCAGGCGGTGGCCGCAGGGAGGCCGCGCGCCGCGCAAGGCCGGGCAGGGCAGGAAACGGCAAGAGGGAAACATGCCACACACGAAGACCCCGTCCGAGGGGCATTTCATCACTCGAATCGGCTGGCTTCGGGCGGCGGTTCTGGGCGCCAATGACGGCATCGTCTCGACCGCCAGTCTGATTGCCGGGGTCGCCTCGGCCGGGGCGAGCACACAGGAAATCGTGTTGTCGGGCAGCGCTGGGCTGGTGGCCGGCGCCATGTCGATGGCGGCCGGAGAGTATGTTTCGGTCAGTTCCCAGTCTGACAGCGAACGCGCGGACCTGGCGCGCGAACGCGGTGAGCTTGAATCCCGTTGGGATTTCGAGTGCCGGGAGCTTGCCCATATCTACGTCACGCGCGGGCTGGATCAGGACCTGGCCGACAAGGTGGCCGAACAGCTGATGGAGCGCGACGCGCTCGGGGCGCATGCGCGCGATGAACTGGGAATAACCGAAATGCAGCAGGCCAGGCCCATCCAGGCGGCGCTGTCGTCGGCGGCATCGTTCACGGCGGGGGCGCTCTTGCCGCTGGCGGCGGTGCTTCTGGCCCCGCGCGAGGGCATCGCCTGGGTGGTCACCGCCGTTTCTCTTCTGGCCCTGGCATTGCTCGGGGGGATATCGGCGCGCGCGGGCGGCGCGCCGTTGACGCGCGCGGTGGTGCGGGTGACCTTCTGGGGGGCGCTGGCGATGATGGCGACGGCGGCGGTCGGGCTGGCCTTTGGCGTCGGGATCGGTTGAGGCGCGAAACGGCCCGGCGCAACCGGCGCCAGAGCGTTTCCCGTCAGCCTTTTGCGCGGCCGATTTCTGCGGTTGCCTCGATTTCGACCAGGGCCTCGTCCTCGATCAGCCCGGCCACCACCACCATGGTCATCGCCGGAAAGTGCCGCCCCATGACGCTGCGGTAGGCCGTGCCCACCTCGCGCTGGCGTTGCAGATACTGGGTCTTGTCCACCACATACCAGGTCAGGCGCACGATGTCGGCGACCTCGCCGCCGGCGGCCTCGACCACGGCGCGCACATTGGCAAGCGCCTGGGTCATCTGCCCGATGAAATCCTGCGTGCGGAAGGTCTGGTCGCTGTCCCAGCCGATCTGGCCGCCGACGTAAAGCACCCCGTTTTCGCTGAGCATGCCGTTGGCATAGCCTTTTGCCGCGGCCCAGCCGGCGGGATGAATGATGCGCTTGCTCATTGTTGGCTTCCCTTGCAGATGCTGTCGAATCCGGCGCGCAGTGCGTCCGGCCAGCGCGCCGGCCGGCCCTGCGCATCCACATGAACCAGCGTCGCCCGGCTGTCAAAACGGGGCGCGCCGTCGCAGGTTGCCGTGATCGCGATGGCCGCGCTGGTGCGCCCGACGGCGCGCACGTCCAGCACAAGGCACAGCCGGTCGCCGTGGCGGCTGGGCGCCCGGAACCGCGCCGAGATTTCGGCGGTCGGAACGGCGGCCTGCGGGTGAATTTTCTCGAAAGGGCAGGCCAGCCGTTCGGCAAAGAAGGCCTCGACGCAATCGTTCATCATTTCGAAATAGCGGGGATAAAAGACGATGCCGGCGGGGTCGCAGTGGCGAAACAGGACCTTTTGTTCAAACGCAAAGCCCATGTTTCAGACCCCCAGGTAACGCTGGGCAATATCGCGGCCAAGCTCGGCGAAGGCCCCGTGCCAGACCGACCGCCCCTTTTCCAGGATCACCGCCCGGTCGGCCACGCTTGCCAGTTCCTGCAGCGACTTGTCGATGACCAGGATCGCCATGCCGGTTTCGGCCTTCAGCCGGGCGATCGCGGCCCAGATTTCCCGACGCACCACCGGCGCCAGCCCCTCGGTCGCCTCATCCAGGATCAGCAGCCGCGGGTTGGTCATCAGCGCGCGTCCGATCGCCAGCATCTGCTGTTCGCCCCCCGAAAGCGAGGCGGCAGTCTGGTGGCTGCGTTCGGCCAGGCGCGGAAACAGCCGGGTGACGGCGGCGAAATCCCAGGCGCCGGGACGCGCCGCCGCGACAAGGTTTTCGTGCACGCTGAGGCCCGCGAAACAGCGCCGTCCCTCGGGCACCAGCCCGATCCCCAGCCGCGCCGCCTGATAGGGTGCCAGGCGCGACAGGTCATGGCCGGCGAACAGAACGCTGCCCCCCCGATGGGCAAGCAGGCGGCAGATCACCTTGACGGTGGTGGATTTGCCCATGCCGTTGCGCCCCATCAGCGCCAGAACCTGCCCGTCGTCAAGGGACAGGTGCACGTCGAACAGCGCCTGGCTGGGGCCGTAAAAGGCCGAGATATTGGACAGTTTCAACAGGCTCACAATGCCGCCTCCTCGCCCAGGTAGGCGCGCTGCACACGGGCATCGGCGCGGATTTCCTCGACGCTGCCGGTGGCGATGATTTCGCCGTAGACCAGCACGCTGATCCGGTCGGCAAGGGCAAAGACCGCGTCCATGTCATGTTCCACCAGCAGGATCGGCGCGCGCTGGCGCAGCCCGTCCAGAAAGCCCATCAGCCGGCGCGAGCCCTCGGCCCCCAGCCCCGCCATCGGTTCGTCCATCAGAAAGGCCTTCGGGGCAAGGGTCAGCGCCACGGCCACCTCAAGCTGGCGCCGCTGGCCGTGCGACAGTTCGGATGTGCGCATGTTCCGGAACTCTGCCAGACCGACCTGTTCCAGCGCCGCACGCGCGCTGGCCAGCAGCCCGGCATCCTTCATCACCGGGCGGAAAAAGCGGAATACCCCGCCGCGCTGGCCAAGCGCCCCCAGCACCGCGTTCTGCAGGACCGTGTATTCCATCGCCAGCGACGAAACCTGGAAGGTGCGCCCCATCCCAAGGCGCGCACGCGCGGCAGTGCTGAGCGCGGTCACGTCCCGCCCGGCGAAATGCACCGTGCCGCTGTCGGGGCCGAGCGCGCCGGCGATCTGGGCGATCAGCGTCGATTTCCCTGCCCCGTTCGGGCCGATCAGGGCGTGGATTTCACCGGGCATCAGCGTGAGATCGATGTTGTTCGAGGCGACAAGCGCGCCAAAGCTCTTGCAAAGCGCGCGCACCTGAAGGACCGGTTCAGTCATGGGCCACCTCGCGCCCTGCGATCAGCCCGTAAAGCCCGCCGCGCGCGAACAGCACCACGCCCAGCAGGACCGCACCCAGGTAAATGTGCCAGAAGTCGCTGAACCCGCCCAGCACATGTTCCAGCAGGACGAACAGTGCGGCCCCGGCCACCGGCCCCACGACCCGGCCGACACCGCCCAGGATCACGAAGACCATGATCTCGCCCGTAGTCTGCCAGGAAAA
>JALSRF010000062.1 GCA_026984895.1 Paracoccaceae bacterium | reverse complement strand
CGTTTCTATCTCGGGTTGTTCCTGCGCCGGATACATTATTTCCTGTTCATCTTCCTGAGCATCTCGGCGATTGCGGTGACGATTTCGCAGATCCTGCCGTCGACCTACATGTCGCAGACCACGCTGCTGGTGGAGCCGCCGCAGATTCCGGGGCAGCTTCAGGCGCCCACGGTGCAGGTGACCCCGCAGGAAGAATTGCAGATCATCGAACAGCGGCTGATGACCCGGGCCAATCTGCTCGACATCGCGCACCGGCAGAATGTCTATGAAAACATGGATGAAATGACGCCGGACGAAATCGTTGCGCGCATGAGCAAGGACACCAGCATCAAACAGGTGGCCGGGCGCGGACAGGCAACGCTGATGTTCATTTCCTTCACCGCGCGCGACGGCCAGATCGCCGCCAATGTGATCAATGAATACGTGACGCTGATCCTGAGGAACAACACCCAGACCCGCACCGAGCGGGCGAACAACACGCTGGAATTCTTTCAGGCCGAGGTCGCGCGCCTTGGCAAGCTGCTGCAGCAGCAGAGCGCCAAGATCACCGAGTTCAAGAACGCCAATATCGACGCCCTGCCGGATACGCTGAACTATCGGCTGACCCAGCAGTCCACGGCGCAAAGCAAGCTTGCGAGCGTGGAACAGCAGATTACCGGGCTGGAGGAACAGCGCCGTTCCATCGTCGATCTGTTCAACCAGACCGGGCAGGTGGGCAATGCGAACGTGGTCAACCTGACGCCCGAGCAGCAGAAGCTTGCACAGCTTCAGGACAGTCTGACCCAGGCGCTGGCAGTCTACTCCCCCGAAAACCCGAAGGTGAAGCTGATCCAGTCGCAGATCAGGAAACAGGAAGAGATCGTCGCCAATCAGGTTGCAACGACCGGGGTGAATCCCAACAGCCCGTCAACCCTGCTTGACATCAACCTTGCCGGGATAGACGCGCAGCTCAAGCTGCTGCGCGAACAGAAGGCGCAATTGACCAAGCAGCTGGCCGATCTGGAAGAGACGCTGCAGCGCACGCCGGGCAACTCGATCACGCTGGACGGGCTCAATCGCGACTACCTGAACACCCAGGCGCAATACAACAATGCCGTCAGCAGCCTGGCAAAGGCGTCCATGGGCGAGCGCATCGAAACGCTTTCCAAGGGCCAGCGCATTGCCGTCGTGGACCCGGCGTCGGTTCCCGAGCTTCCGTCCGGTCCGAAACGCAAGCTGATTGCCGCGGCAGGCATTCTTGCCGGGCTGGGTGCCGGGCTGGGTTTCGTGTTCCTGCTGGAATTCTTCAACAAGTCCATCCGGCGCCCGACCGAGATTTCGCGCGGCCTGGGCATCACCCCGATTGCCACCGTGCCCTATGTGCGCACGCCGGGCGAACTGGTCCTGCGCCGGGCGGGAATTGCCCTGGTTCTGCTGCTGGTGGCGGCAGGGATTCCGGCGGCCCTTTATGCGGTGGACACCTACTACATGCCGCTTGATCTGATCTATGCCAAGATTTCGCAGAAGTTCGGCGGGTTGATTTGATGTGTAACGGTAGCCTGCGACAGGAACAGGCGGTGGAGTAAGAAAATGGCAATGGAACGACTTGAAGCTGCGCTGGAAAAGGCCCGGCAGGAGCGCCGAAGCGTGAGCGCGCCGGAATTTCCCCACACGGCGCCGGCGGCCAATGTTCAGGCATCGGCGCCGGTCACGGAACTCTGGAAATCCCTCGCGGAGATCAGGATATCCGGTCGCACGGCCCGAAAAAACCGGATCAGCGCGATCGAACAGAGCAAACTGTCCGCGCCCTACGATGTGCTGCGCACGCGCGCGCTGCGCATCATGAGGGAAAACGGCTGGAAAACCCTGGCTGTGACCTCTCCCAACAAGTCCTGCGGCAAGACGACGGTCAGCGTCAATCTTGCATTCAGCCTCGCGCGCCAGGCCGATCTGAGGATCATGCTTCTGGATTTCGACCTGCGCCGACCGGCGATGCACAGGGTGCTCAGGCACCGGCCGGACCACAGCCTGCACAACGCCCTTGCCGGCAAGGTGCCGGTTGAAAAGACATTGCTGCGCGTCGGCGAAAACCTGGCCTTCGGCCTGAACGCGGGGCCGGCCACCAACCCGTCGGAATTGCTGCAGGCAAAGGCCACCCGGGAGCGGATCAGGGAAATACAGGCAAATTTCCGGCCCGATATCCTGATCTTCGACATGCCGCCGATGCTGGTAAGCGACGAGAACTTCGGTTTCCTGCCGCAGGTGGACTGCGGATTGCTGGTGGGCGCTGCCGACAGCACGACCCTTGAACAGCTGGACATCTGCGAAAAGGACCTGGCCGATCTGACCAACGTGCTTGGCGTGGTGCTCAACAAGTGCCGCTATGCCGAGGCCGGCGCGGGCTACGACTACGACTATTACTGAGATCCCCAGAGCGCCGTGCCCGAGAGCGGCGCGCAAGGGTATCCAACCCGTTTGTGCAGCGTTGGTCACGGTTAACCGAAAATTAGCCGGCCATTCCTAGCATTCCCGTTCCACGCGCCATCGGGTCGTTGCGCTCCGGCGCGCGGTATTGCCATCAGAAGAGAAATGACTGACCGGGCGGTGGCCTGTCGGCTTTCGCGTGTCGGTCCAATGGAAATTGGAATCATGGATCAATTCAAGGACTTTCCCGTAACCCTTACTTCGCCGGCCACGCATGCGGTATCGGTCACCCCGGACGATGCCACGCCGCTGGGCAACGTCACGAGGGCCCTCTACATCGGCCAGACCGGCGATGTGTCGGTTGAAATGCAAAGCGGTCAGATCGTGACCTACCAGAACGTGCAGGGCGGAAGCATCCTGGCCCTGCGCGTTCTCAAGGTGCGCCAGACCGGGACCAGCGCGCTTGGTATCGTGGCGCTCTGGTAACCCCTTCAAGGATGAATGTCCGATGAGAGTTTCGGACCGTGGCGCGGCCGTCAGGCGGCGCCATTTTCCGTGCCGTTGGACAAGGGCGACCCGGCCCGTTACCATCGCCCCCGTTGTTTCAGCGGAGAGCGCCATGCCCTTGCCCCTTGCCCCGATTGCCGGAATTGTCCTGCGATACGGACTGGTCGCAGCGGCGGGCTATGCGGCATCGCGAAAAATCGGCAAGGGGTTTCACGACCAGCGCGCCGAGGAGGCGCTGGATGATCTCGACGAAGGCCTGTCGGTCCATCGCCGGCCTGGCGAACTGAAGGGAACCGGCCGGCTGCGCCGGGTGATTGTTCCTGGCGGCGACGGCAGGCGCAGATACGAGATCGACATTTCCGGCATCGCCCGGATCCGCGTCCGCTGCGTCTGATTCGCCGGCCGGCGCGCCGGCCCGCAGCCAACGCCGAAGCCGCGCCTCAGAACCCCAGCGAAACCCCGATGTTGACCGCCGAGTCCAGCGTATCGGTATTGAAGGTGCCGCCGTTGGCGAGGCGCGCCTTGCTGGATGAAAAGCTGCCCTTGTATTCTCCGAATACGGACAAGCGATCGTTCAGCGCATAGCTGGCCCCGGCATAGAGCTGGATGGCGGGTCCGGCAACCTCGAACTGGGAGGTCCTGCCGCCCGCGCTTTCGAACTCCACCCGCGGCAGGGAAATGCCGACCCCGGCGCCCACATACGGGTTGATGTTGCCGCCAGAGTTCCAGCGCCGCCAGGTGTTGAGCGTTATCGTATTGGAACCATTGCCAAAACCAAGCGAAGTCAGGCCATGCGCGGACAGCGTTTCAGCGTCGGCGCGCACAGGCATGTGGCTCATGTCCAGCCCCCAGCCCACGGCATCGGAGGCCCACCAGGTCAGGCGGATGCCGAACTGCAGGTCGCTGGCTTCGGTCAACCTTTTCCAGCCGGCGACAAAGCTGTAGTCGCCCAGCCCGCCCGGATCGCTGCCCGAAACAAGGCCCGGCGCCGGCGTCTGCGCGCTGCCGTAAAAGCTCAGTTCCGGTTGGGCGCCGGCAGCGTCTGTGGTCAGGGCGAGCAGAGCGAGGGCCCCGAGTGTTGCGTGCTTCAATGCCGCACCTCCAGCCATATGGCTTCGCCCCCGCCGAGAAAATTACCAAGACAGACCGATTGATCAAACAGATTCGTTACGTTTTGGTTATTTCCGGCGAGCCTTTGCCATCGTGCAACACCGCATGCACCCGGCCGGTTGGGGTCACTTGCGGACAACACCGCGACATTAGGCCCACGGCTGCGCGCGAATGTCTGCTGGACGAGCGCCCGGGGCGCCGTTAAAAGCCAGCGGTGACGGCGGCGGGAGACTGCCGCCCGGGAAATTGCGCCGGAACCAGCCGGCCCTGAAATGGAGATTTGCTCGTGTCCCACGCAGATGAACATGAAGGCACACGCCGCGATTTCCTGTATTATGCCACGGCAGGTGCAGGAACGGTGGCCGCCGGAGCAGCGGCCTGGCCCCTGATCAACCAGATGAACCCATCGGCCGACGTTGCGGCCCTGTCGTCGATACGGGTCGATATCTCGGGCGTCGAACTGGGAACGCAACTGACGGTGAAATGGCGCGGCAAGCCGGTTTTCATCCGCCGCAGGACCCAGGACGAAATCGACGCGGCGCGGGCGGTCAAGCTGGATGAACTGGTGGACGCCAGGGCGGAAAACGCCAATCTTGCGCCCGATGCGCCGGCCACCGACGAAAACCGCGCCGCCGACGAGACCGGCGAATGGCTGGTGATGATCGGCGTCTGCACGCATCTGGGTTGCGTGCCGCTGGGGGGACGTTCGGGCGACTTCGGAGGCTGGTTCTGTCCCTGCCACGGTTCGCACTACGACACGGCGGGACGCATCCGCAAGGGCCCGGCGCCGCGAAATCTCAACATTCCCGTCACGCGTTTTGACGGCGATCAGGCGATCGTAATCGGATAGGGGGCAATACATGTCTGGAATTCCTCACGACACTTATGAACCCAAATCCGGGTTTGAAAAATGGCTGGATGAACGCCTTCCCATCGTCGGTCTGATCTACGACACGATCATGATCCCGACACCCAAGAACCTGAACTGGTGGTGGATCTGGGGCATCGTTCTGGCCTTTGCGCTGGTTCTTCAGATCGTGACCGGCGTCGTGCTGGCAATGCATTACACGCCCAACGTCGATCTGGCTATGAAGTCGGTCGAACACATCATGCGCGATGTCAACGGCGGCGCGGTGCTGCGCTACACGCATGCCAACGGGGCCTCGCTGTTCTTCTTTGCGGTCTATGTCCACATTTTCCGCGGGCTCTTCTACGGTTCCTACAAGGCCCCGCGCGAGGTCACATGGATCATCGGCATGCTGATCTATCTGGTGATGATGGGCACGGGCTTCATGGGCTATGTGCTGCCCTGGGGGCAGATGTCCTTCTGGGGCGCAACCGTGATCACCGGTCTGTTCGGCGCCATCCCCTTCATCGGCGATTCGATCCAGACGTGGTTGCTGGGCGGGCCGGCCGTGGACAACGCCACGCTGAACCGCTTCTTCTCGCTGCACTATCTGCTGCCGTTCATCATCGCGGCACTGGTCATCGTGCATATCTGGGCGTTCCACACCACCGGCAACAACAACCCCACCGGGGTTGAGGTCCGCCGCGGATCGAAGGAAGAGGCGCAGCGCGATACGCTTCCGTTCTGGCCGTATTTCGTGATCAAGGATCTCTTTGCCCTGGCGGTGATCCTGGTGATCTTCTTTGCCATCGTTGGCTTCATGCCGAACTACCTTGGCGCGCCCGAGAACTATATCGAGGCAAACCCGCTGGCGACGCCGGCCGAGATCGTTCCCGAATGGTACTTCCTGCCCTTCTACGCGATCCTGCGTTCCTTCACGTCGGATGTCTGGGTGGTGGAGTTCGCCCACTGGATTACCGGGGGCATCATCGATGCCAAGTTCTTCGGCGTTCTGGCGATGTTCGGCGCGATCATCGTCATGGCGCTGGTGCCCTGGCTGGACACCTCGCGCATCCGGTCGGGCCGCTACCGCCCGATGTTCCGCTGGTGGTTCTACCTGCTGGTCATCGACTTCATCGTGCTGATGTGGTGCGGCGCGCGGCCTGCGCAGCCTCCCTATTCGACGATTTCGCTGATCGGGGCGACCTACTGGTTTGCCTACTTCCTGGTGATCCTGCCGCTTCTGGGCATCTTCGAAAAGCCCGCCAAGATGCCGGCAACCATCGAGGAAGATTTCCTCAACCACTACCCGTCTGCAAAGACGCCGGCCGAATGAGAAAGGATCACACGAGATGATCAAGAAACTTACCCTTTCCGCCCTGTCGGCCCTGATGCTGACGGCGGGCGCGGCCGCGGCAAACGAGGACATCGAGATCGAGGATGTCGCGTTTTCCTTCGAAGGTCCGTTCGGCGTTTACGACAAGGCGCAGCTGCAGCGCGGGCTTCAGGTCTATACCGAGGTCTGTTCGGCCTGCCATGGCCTGAAATATGTGCCGCTGCGCACGCTCGAGGATCTGGGATACTCGGAAAAGGAAGTGCGGGCCTACGCCAGCCAGTTCGAGATTTACGACCCCGAACTGGATGACACCCGTCCGCGGCGCCCCACCGACCACTTTCCCATGTCCAGTCTCGCCAACGCCCCGGACCTGAGCCTGATGGCCAAGGCACGGGCCGGGTTCAAGGGCCCCTACGGGACCGGCATCAACCAGCTGTTCAAGGGGATCGGCGGACCCGAGCACATCGTCGCCATCCTGACCGGCTTTACCGGCAAGGAAAAGGAACAGGCGGGCAGCACCCTGTACGAAAACCGGGCCTTCCCGTCGGGCTACATGGCGATGACCCCGCCGCTTTCGGGCGAGGATGTGGAGTTTGCCGACGGCAGCCCGAACGACCTGAAGTCCGAGGCCGAGGATGTAGCCGCCTTCCTGATGTGGGCCGCGGAACCGAAGATGATGGTGCGCAAGAAGTTCGGCTTTCTGGCGGTCTTCATGCTGACCGTCCTGTCGGTTCTGCTGTATCTGACCAACAAGCGGTTGTGGCGCCCGGTCAAGCACCCGACCCAGAGCTGAGCCGAAGCTGAGCCGGGCCCGCCGGCACGGATCGGCAACGCGCCCCGTTTTCGGGGCGCGTTTTTCTGTGCGCCCTCCCGCGCGCCGGCGTCACGCCGGACCCAGATAGGCGGCCAGGGCTCCGGGTGGCGCATCCAGAAGCGCGCGCGTCATGCGGGGCGCATGGACCGACCCTTCATCCACGAAGATGGTCTGGCCGGCAATGCGCAGGGCATCCGCCGGATCGTGGGTCACCATCAGCACCGTCGCGCCGGTATCGCCGGCCAACCCGGCAACGAGATCCAGCATTTCGTGCCGCCGCGCGGGTCCAAGGGCCGCGAAGGGTTCATCCAGCAGCAGGATCGGGCGGTCCTGCATCAGAAGGCGCGCCAGCACCACGCGGCTTTGCTGGCCGCCTGACAGCGCGGCGGGCCGGCGCCGTTCCAGCCCGGCAAGGCCGACGCGCTCCAGCGCCCGTTTCACCCGCGCCTTTTCGTCGGGGCTCAGTTTCATCGAGGGCCGCAGGCCAAGGGCGACATTGGCAAAGGCGTCAAGGTGAGGAAACAGGTTGTTGTCCTGGAACGCGATTGCCACCGGGCGCCTTGCCGGGGGCAGGGAGGTCAGCTCGTCTGTCCCCCACAATACCCGTCCGGCATCCGGCGCGACGAACCCGGCGATGATCCCGAGCAGGGTGGATTTTCCCCCACCCGATGGCCCGATCACCGCCGTGATCGCCCCCGCATCCAGCCGAAAATCGGCCTTCAGGGTGAAGCGCCCCCGGCGCACCCGGACATGGTCAAGTTTCAGCACCGATGCGTCCTCCGCGATCGAACAGCCAGAACAGCGCCAGCGCCAGCACCAGCAGCAGCAGCGCCGCCCCGGCCGCCTGTTCCATGCGGTAGGCTGCCATCAGCCGGTAGAGCTGAAGCGGCAGGGTCGCCTGGTGGCCGTCGGCGAACAGGGCCACCACCCCCAGGTCGCCCATCGACAGCGCCGCCGCCAGCCCGGCGGAAAATCCGAGCGGCCGGCGCAGGCGCGGCAGGTGTAGGTGGCGCAGGCGCTGCCAGCCGACAAGGCCCAGGCTGTCGGCCAGCCGGCCGAAACGGGTTTCGATGCGCGCCACCGCCGGAACCAGCGCGCGCAGCAGAAACGGCAGGCTCATCACCCCGTTCACCACCGCCGTCACAGGCAGCACCCAGCGCAGCGGGTCGCCGAGCGGTTGCAGCATGATGAACAGGCCCAGGCCGATGACCAGCGCCGACGCGGCGATTGCCAGCGTCCCGACCGCCTCCATGATGCCGGCGGCCACCGGGTGCCTGCGCCCGAGCGCATGGGCGCCAAAGGCAATCGGCAGGGCCAGCGAGAGGCCGACAAGAACGGCGCCCAGACTGACGGCAAGAGAGCGCAGCGCGGCGGCAAGGACCGGGGCCGGCATGGTGGCAATGCCGCCGATGCCGCGCGCGACGATGGCCCCGAGCGGCAGCACCAGGAGCGCCCCGGCCAGCATGATCCAGAGCGCATCGACAAGGCGCGCCGCTCCATCCTGCCCGTGCCACAGCACCAGCGGGCGGTCATGGCCCGGCGTGCCGGCATCGGGCATCCTGAGCGCCAGCATCGCCGCCACCGCCACGGCACCCAGCGAAAACTGCAGCACGGCCAGCAGGGCGGCCTTCCCAAGGTCGAAATCGAACCGGAACGCCTGGTAGATCGCCAGTTCGATGGTGCTGGCGCGCGGCCCGCCGCCCAGGGCCAGGACCACCGCGAAACTGGTCAGCGATATCACGAAGACCACCATCGCCGCCCCGGGCAGCACCTGTTTCAGCATGGGGCGCTCAAGCACCCGTGCGATGTCCGATTTGTGAAAGCCAAGCGATGCCGCAAGGCGGAAATGTTCGCTCGGAATCGCCTGCCAACCCTGCAACACCAGCCGCGTGGCCAGCGGAAGGTTGAAAAAGACATGGGCAAGAACCACCCCCTGCAGGCCGTAGATGTTGACCGGAGGCAGGCCGAACAGCCCCAGGGCATGGCTGATCAAGCCGTTTCGCCCGAACACCGCCAGCAGCCCCAGCACCGCCACGATCACCGGCAGGATGAAGGGCGCTCCCATGAGCGTCACCAGCACCGCGCGTCCGGGGAAGCGGCGCCGGGACAGGGCCCGGGCCACCGGGACCGCAAGCGCCACGCTGAGCAGGGCGGACAGAGTCGCCTGCAGCAGGGTGAAGCGCAGCGCTGCCCAATCGGCCGGCCCCAGCCCGGCGCTGCCGTCGGCCCGGCCGGCCACGGCGACAAGCGGGCCGACGGTCAGGGCCAGCACCGTGGCGGCGGCCAGCGCGCCGCCGGCAACGGCCCGGTTCATCGGGAAGATATGCTCAGCCATTCGCTCAGTGCCTGATCGCGCATGCGGCGCGCCTCGGGCGGGGAATAGAGCAGCGCGCGCGTCGGTTTCACCAGGCTGTCGAAGGCTTCCGGCAGGCCGCCGGAGGGCTTGACCGCCGGATACATCCAGTTGGTCGTCGGAATTGCGGACTGGAAGGCATCGGACAGCATGAAGCGCAGGAACTGTTCGGCCAGCGCGCTCTGGTCGCTCGTGGCGACCCTGGCCGCCACCTCGACCTGCATGTAGTGGCCATCGCGAAAGGCGGCGGCGGCCTTGGTGTCATCCTGTTCGGCGATCATGTGATAGGCGGGCGAGGTGGTGTAGGAGAGAACCATGTCGGCTTCGCCTGCCAGAAACATGCCATAGGCTTCGGTCCAGCCCTTGGTCACTGTCACCACATGGCGGTTGAGGCCGGCCCATATCTCTGGCGCGCGGTCGCCGAACACGGACTTGACCCAGAGCAGCAGGCCCAGCCCCGGGGTCGAACTGCGCGGATCTTCGATCACGATCGAAAGGTCTGATGCGATCAGCTCTGCGAAGCTTTCGGGCGGGTGTGCGACGCGGGTCCTGTCGTAGACGAAGGCGAAATAGCCCCAGTCGTAGGGCAGGAATACCGGGTCATCCCAGGTAACCGGCAGGTCGAAATCGGCGGTGATTCCATTCGGCGCAAACAGTCCGGTTTCGCGGGCGCTGGCGACAAGGCTGGTGTCGAGGCCCAGCACCACATCCGCGGGCGTGTTCCTGCCTTCCAGGCGCAGCCGCGCCAGAAGTGCCGCGCCATCGCCCGCGCCGACGAATTTCAGATCGCACCCGCACTGCTTTTCGAACGCCTTTTCGACAACGGGCCCCGGACCCCAGTCCGAGGTGAAGCTGTCGTAGGTATAGACCGTCAGAACGGGCCGGTCCTGCGCCATTGCGCCTGTTGCCGCGGCCACAAGCCCCGCGATCAGGATCAAGATCGGTTGCCTCATGCACTCCTCCTTCCACGGGCGGAAGGGAACGGGGTGCCGATGTCGGGTGTCCAGCCTTCCCTCCGCCGGTTCTAACCGGTTCAGGTTCAACGGGTTTGCGCATGCGCATCTCAGCCCGGCCAGGGCACCCCGAGGTGAGGTCTCTATACGCCCAAACCCGCACCGGGCACAAGTCCGGGCACAAGTCCGGGCACAGGGGCGGGGGGCATCGGATGCCTCCGGCGGAGGTATTTTGACCAAGAAGAAGCCAGGGGCGCCGGGAACATTGAGCTTTGTGCGGTCATCGCCTAGGAAGTCTTGCACCGGGCACAAGGAGCGCCGCGCATGAGCATGAACACATTCGGTCATCTGTTTCGGGTCACCACCTGGGGCGAAAGTCATGGACCGGCCATCGGAGCCGTTGTCGATGGCTGCCCGCCCGGGGTGGCGCTGGCCGAGGAGATGCTTCAACGCGATCTTGACCGGCGTCGTCCCGGGGTATCGAGATTCACCACGCAGCGGCGCGAGGCGGATGCAGTCGAGATCCTGTCCGGCGTGTTCGAGGGGCAGACCACGGGAACGCCCATTCAGCTGATGATCCGCAACACCGATCAGCGTTCGAAGGATTACAGCGAGATCGCCGACAAGTTCCGGCCCGGTCATGCCGACATCACCTATCATCTGAAATACGGGCTGCGCGATCCGCGCGGCGGCGGGCGGGCCTCGGCGCGCGAGACCGCATCGCGCGTGGCGGCGGGCGCGGTGGCCAGGGCGGTGCTGAAGGCGCTGGCCCCGCAGATCAGGATCACCGGCTACATGGTGCGGATGGGAGCGCATGCGATCGACCGCAGCCGGTTCGATGCGGACGAGATCGAGCGCAACCCGTTCTGGACGCCTGATGCCGCGGCGGCCGAGCTCTGGGCCGGCTATCTGGATGAACTGCGCAAGGCCGGCAGTTCGGTCGGTGCGGTTGTCGAGGTGGTGATAACGGGCGCACCCGCGGGTCTGGGCGCACCGGTTTACGGCAAGCTCGACACCGATCTTGCAGCGGCAATGATGTCGATCAACGCGGTGAAAGGGGTGGAGATCGGCGAAGGCATGGCCGCCGCCGAACTGCGCGGCGAGGCCAATGCCGACGAGATCACCATGGGCCCGGAGGGGCCGCGATACAGTTCGAACCACGCCGGGGGCATTCTTGGCGGGATTTCCACCGGACAGGATATCGTGGTGCGCTTCGCGGTGAAGCCGACCTCATCCATCCTGACCCCGCGCAAGACCATCACCATCGGCGGCGAGCCGACCGAGATCGTCACCAGGGGCCGCCACGACCCCTGCGTGGGGATCCGCGCCGTGCCGGTGGGCGAGGCCATGGCCGCCTGCGTGATTGTGGACCATCTGCTGCTTCATCGCGGCCAGGTTGGCGACGGGCCGCGCGGGCAGATCGGCTGAGGAAACCGGCGGCGCGCAGAAAAACCGCTACGCCGGAGACGCGGGTTCGAGAAAGCCCGAAGCCCTGCCGATGCCGGCACGGCCCCGGGCGTCTTGGCTGGCGCGAACGAAGGGGGTGCGCGCGGCCGGCGCGCGACGGTCAGGCCATTGCGGCCTTGAGGGCCGTGTCCATCAGCGCCTTGATCATCTTTTTCGAGGTTCCGGCCACCACCCGGCCAAGTTCCTTGTTGCCCTTGAGCACAACCAGCGTCGAGCGGCGCGGGATCTTCAGTGCCCTGGCCAGATCGCCCTGGCTGTAGGTGTCCCAATCGACCGTGACGAACACGATGTTCTTGTCGTATTCCGGGTTTGCGGCCCGAAGCGCATCGATGACGCGGGACTGGGCGCGGCAGGTGGTGCACCAGGAGGCGTAGAAATCCACGAATACGGTCTTGCCGCTGTCCAGCTGCTTCTTGACCAGGCCGGGCACATAGGTCATGTCCCGGGCCTGCGCCGAGGCCGATATGCCGTAAAGCGCCCCGAGCGCCGCGGTGGAAATGATGAAGGTTCTTCGTTTCACGTCTCTCTCCCTAATTTACAAGGCTACGGACAGGTCGATCAGCCAGCCCGGCATATGGTCGATGACCCAGCCCTCGATGACCTGGTTGAAGCGCATCAACAGCGCGGCGCCCACCAGGATGAAGGCGATCCCGAGCACGGGCCTGGACCTTTCCGCGATGCGCCGCATCATGGCCTGGCGCCGCATGATCACCGAACGTGCGCCATAGCCCAGCGCGAGGATGATCGTCGACACGCCGACCACGAAGCCGACCATGATCAGGAACACGCGCCCCAGGTCCTGCCCCTGGCTGGCCAGCGCAATCGCCCCGCCCAGCGTCGGGCCGATACACGGGCTCCAGACCGCGCCAAGCAGCATGCCGCCCAGAAACTGCCCCGCCATACCGGCATTGTGAACAGTGCTCACGCCGGCGTCGGCGCGCGCGGCAAAGCCGGCCGTTGCGGTTGCAAAGCCGCGCGAAAACGCCGGCACCAGAAGGATGACGCCGAAGGCAACCATAAGAACGGCGCCGGCATCGCTTATGGATTCCGGGGTAATGCCCAGCGAACGCCCGCCCACGGCAACCAGCATTCCCAGCAGCACGAAGGTCAGGCTCATCCCGGCGGCAATTGCCAGCGGGCCGTGGCGGCCAGTCTGAAGCGACGAGGCCAGAACGATCGGCAGCACCGGCAGCACGCACGGGTTGATAAGGGTCAGCAGCCCGGCGCCATATGCGAACACGAAATCCATGCGCAGTTGTTAAAGCGGGCGCGGGCGGTCTGTCACCTCAACTCGTCTGACGAGCGATCAACTAAATGTTAAATGGCGCGGCTCTGACAATGGCGCGGTGCCGACGCGGCCGTCCTGACAGCGGCGCGGCCCGCAAGGCCGGCGGCGGAAACGACCGTCCCCGGCGGCAACCCGGTGCATCGGGGCGAACCGTGTCCGGCGCGCGTCCGGCGCGCGTCCGGCCCGCGCACCAAGGCCGCGCACCAGGCCCGCACGGGTGACGGTGGCGGCCGGCTGTGGTGGGGCGCATCCGCCGCGACGAGGCGCGCAGATGCAAACGCCGATGACCGGAACCGGGCAGGGCCTGGCCCATGGTGACAGCCCATGGCCCCGCGCGCTGCCCGACGAGGCGCGCCCGACGAAAAAGAGCCGCCCGAGGGCGACCCTTGTCCGTTTCGCTGCCCATGTCCGGGTCAGCCGTTGACGCTGTCCTTGAGCGCCTTGGCGATGGTCATCTTCACCACCTTGTCCGCTTCCTTGTGGATCTGCTCGCCGGTGGCGGGGTTGCGCACCATGCGTTCGGGACGCTCGCGGCAGTAGATCTTGCCCACGCCCGGAAGGGTCACGGCACCGCCGCCCGATACTTCGCGGGTGATGACGGCAACGATGGCGTCGAGTGCGGCGCTTGCGGATTTCTTGTCGGTGCCCATCTCGTCGGCCAGTGCGGTGACAAGCTGGGTCTTGGTCAGCGGTTTTGCCATGTAAACTCTCCTCGTTTCGCCCCATTCCTTGGGGTTTATGCGCCGAATCTAGCGGAATATGGGGGGGGTGCACAACGATTAGTGGCGCGCCCGGGCAGAAAATAGTGCATTTTGTTCGAAAAACCCGCCATTTCGGCGAATTTACAGAAATGCGGTCTCGTCAAAGCTCCTGAGCTTGCGCGAATGGATGCGTTCAAGCGGCATTTCGCGAAGCGTTTCCATCGCCCGAATGCCGATCAGGAGGTGGCGCGATACCTGCGACGTGTAGAATGTGCTGGCCATGCCGGGCAGTTTCAGTTCGCCGTGCAGCGGCTTGTCCGAGACGCAAAGCAGCGTGCCATAGGGCACCCGAAAGCGAAATCCGTTTGCCGCGATGGTGGCGCTTTCCATGTCCAGCGCGATGGCCCGGCTCTGGGAAAGGCGCTGCACCGGGCCGGTCTGGTCGCGCAGCTCCCAGTTGCGGTTGTCGACCGAGGCGACGGTTCCGGTGCGCATCACCCGTTTCAGCTCATAGCCTTCCAACTGCGTCACCTGCGCCACCGCCTGTTCCAGCGCAATCTGGATTTCCGCAAGCGGCGGCACCGGCACCCAGACCGGCAGGTCGTCATCCAGCACCTTGTCCTCGCGCAGGTAGGCATGCGCCAGCACGAAATCCCCCAGCCGCTGGCTGTTGCGCAGCCCGGCGCAATGGCCGACCATCAGCCAGGCGTGCGGGCGCAGCACGGCGATATGGTCGGTGGCGGTCTTGGCGTTGGACGGGCCGACGCCGATATTGACGAGCGTGATCCCGGTCTGGTCGGCGCGCGTCAGGTGATAGGTGGGCATCTGCGGCAGCTTGGCCGGGGCGGGCATGTCCTCGTCCGGGCCCGAAACAGAGACGTTCCCCGGGCCCACGAAGCTTTCGTAACCGCTGTTCGGGTCGGCCAGAACCTTGCGGGCATAGGCCTCGAACTCCTCCACATAGAACTGGTAGTTGGTAAACAGCACATGGTTCTGGAAATGGTCCGCCGCCGTCGCGGTGTAATGCGCCAGCCGGGCCAGCGAATAATCTACCCGCTGCGCGGTAAAGGGCGCCAGAGGACGGGTGCCATCGGCGGCCGGTTCGGCCACGCCGTTCACGATATCGTCGTTGGTGGTCTCCAGGTCCGGCACGTCGAAATAGTCCCGCAGGGTAAAGCCGGCGGCGCCTTCCTGCGGAACCGAGACACCGCCCTGCTGCGCCACCGCGAAATGCACCGGCATCGGGGTATCCGACACCCCGATGGTGACCGGCACGCCGTGGTTGGCCATCACCAGGGCGATCTGCTGCTTCAGGTAATTGGCAAACAGGTCGGGCCGGGTGACGGTTGTCGCATAGGTGCCCGGCTCTGACACATGGCCGAAGCTCAGCCGGCTGTCGGCCTTGGCGAAACTGGTCGTTGTTATGCGGATTTCCGGGTAAAAGGCTCTGAATCGGGCGGGCGGCATTCCGCGCGCCAGCGCCTTGGAGAAGCGGTCGCACAAGAACGCCACCGATTGGTCATAGAGCTGTTTCAGCCGTGCGACGGCCGCGGCGGCATCGGTGAATTCCTCGGCCGCGTGGGCCGGCGGCGTTTCCATCGGGATGGTGCTGGCGGTCATGTGTTTTCCTCGAACAGTTCGGTGATCTCGAAGCGGGTCACATCCACCAGACCCAGATCGGAAATCCGCAACTCCGGTATGACAACCAGCGCCAGCAGGGAATGCTGCATGTAGGCGTTGTTCAGCGTGCAGCCGCAGGTTTCCATCGCCGCGACCATCCGGTCGGCCTTTGCCGCCACCTCGCGCGCCGGCGCGTCCGAGATCAGCCCGGCAATCGGCAGTTCGACCAGCGCCAGTTCGCGGCCATCCCTGAACACGGTTATGCCGCCGCCGACCTCGCCCAGCCGGTTGGCGGCCAGGGCCATGTCCTCGCGGCTCGTTCCCACGACGATCATGTGGTGGCTGTCATGGGCCACCGTGCTGGCCATCGCCATGCGCCCCTTGTAGCCAAAGCCCGAGACGAACCCGTTCACCACATCCCCGGTCGCGCGGTGGCGCTCGACCAGCGCGATCTGGCAGACATCGCGCGCCTCGTCGGTCTGCACAACAGTGTCTATTACGGGCAAATCGGCACTCAGCGCCTTGGTCGGCGCCTGGTTTTCGACAACGCCGATCACCTTGACCTTCACCGAATTCGCGCCTTCCGGCGCCTTCAGCTCGAAATCCCCGGCGCTCAGATGCTTGCCCATATGCACCGTCTTGCGCGCATGTTCCGGCCAGTCCAGATGCGGACAGTCCACCAGAACCTCGCCGGCTTGCGCCACCAGTTGCCCGCGCGCCCAGACCCGGTCGATCGGCAGGGCGCGCAGGTCCGAACTCAGGATCATGTCGGCGCGCCGCCCCGGCGCGATGGAGCCAAGCTCGCGCTCCAGCCCGAAATGCGTTGCGGTGTTGATCGTCGCCATCTGGATCGCCACCAGCGGCTCGCAACCGCAGTCGATGGCATGGCGCACCACCCGGTTCATGTGGCCGTCGTTCACCAGCGTGCCCGAATGACAGTCATCGGTGCACAGGATGAAATTGCGCGGATCCAGCCCCTTTTGCGTCACCGCGGTGATCTGGCTTTCCACGTCATACCAGGCGCTGCCCAGCCGCATCATCGAGCGCATCCCCAACCGAACGCGCGCAATCGCATCCGCTTCGGCGGTGCCCTCGTGATCGTCCGCCGGCCCGCCGGCCGCATAGGCCGAAAAGGCCACGCCCTTGTCGGGGCTGGCATAATGCCCGCCAACCGTCTTGCCGGCGCGCTGGGTTGCCGCGATCTCGGCCAGCATCCTGGCATCGCCATTGATCACGCCGGGGAAATTCATCATCTCGCCCAGCCCGATGATGCCCGGCCAGGCCATCGCCTCGGCCACATCCTCGGGCGTGATCTCATGCCCGGTCGTCTCCAGCCCCGGCGCAGAGGGCGCACAGCTCGGCATCTGGGTGAAAATGTTGATCGGCTGCATCAGGGCCTCGTCATGCATCAGCCGCACGCCCTCCAGCCCCATCACGTTGGCAATCTCATGCGGGTCGGTGAACATGGACGTCGTGCCATGCGGGATCACCGCGCGGGCAAATTCCGCCGGTGTCAGCATGCCGCTTTCGATGTGCATATGCGCGTCACACAGCCCCGGCAGCAGAAAGGCGCCGCCGCCCTCGACAACCTCGGTGCGCTTGCCGATGCAATGGCCGGCATCCGGCCCGACATAGGCAAACCGCCCGTCGGCCACCGCCACCTGCCAGCCGTCCAGCACCTCTCGGCTCTGCACATTCACCAGTTTCACGCCGCGCACCACCAGGTCCGCAGCCTCTCTGCCCGCCGCAACCGCAATCAGCCGGGGCGCGCATTCTTCCCATGTTTTCAATGATGATCGTTCCATTGAGCCATTTTTCACAGCCGCGACGCTTTCGCAACCCCCCTTGCGCCACGTCACCCGAACGGCCAGAAATGGCGCATGACAGATACGCTGCTTTCCCTCGGCCACGGCTACACGTCGCGCGAACTGGCCCGCCAGCTGCGCCCGGATGGCTGGCGCATCATCGCCACCAGCCGCATGGCGGACGCGCCGCAAGAGGGCGTCGATCTGCGCCAGTGGCCCGGCGACGACCTGACAGACGCTTTCGAACAGGCCACCCACCTGCTCACCTCCATCGCACCAGGCGAGGCAGGCGATCCGGTGCTTGCGGCGCTTGCAGATAAGATCGCCGGCGCACCCAACCTGCGCTGGGTCGGCTACCTCTCGACCACCGCCGTCTATGGCGACCACCAGGGCGGCTGGGTCGATGAAACCACCCCGCTTAACCCGGCCACGAAACGCGGATATTGGCGCGTTGCCGCCGAACGCGCCTGGCAGGAATTCGCGGAAAAACAGTCTCTATCCCTGCACATTTTCCGCCTCGCGGGCATCTACGGCCCCGGCCGCGGCCCCTTTGCCAAGCTGCGCGCCGGCACCGCGCGGCGCATCGTCAAGCCGGGGCAGGTGTTTTCGCGCATCCATGTGGAAGACATCGCCCGGACGCTCGCCGCCTCGATGAATGCCCCCAACCCCGGCGCGATCTACAACGTCTGCGACGATGATCCCGCCCCGCCGCAGGACGTGCTGGGCTTTGCCGCCGAACTTCTCGGCCTGCCTGTGCCGCCGGAAGAAGACTGGGAAAGCGCGCAGATGAGCCCGATGGCCCGCAGCTTCTACGCCGAAAGCAAGCGGGTCAGGAACGACCGCATCAAGCGCGAGCTTGGCGTGAAACTGAAATACCCCGACTACAGAACCGGCCTGCGCGCGATGACAAGAAAATAAGGGGGCTGTCTGCCCCCTCTGGGCCATCCGGCCCATTCACCCCCGAGGATTTTTCCGGACAGAAGAACAAGACATCTCTTCTTCTGTCGGAAAATATCCCCGCCGGAGGCAAGAATTCTCAGGCGCGCCGGTTGGCAATATCGGCGATGCCCAGAACTTCGAGCACCCTTGACACAATTTTTTCGGCGTTCAACCCCGCCACGCGATACATGTCCTGCATGCTGGCCTGATCGATGAATTCATCCGGAAGCACCATGGAGCGCAATTTTACCCCACCATCCAGCGCACCTTCGTCCAGCAACAATTGCGCCACATGGCTGCCGAAACCACCGATCGCCCCTTCTTCTATGGTGATCAGTGCCTCGTGTTCCGCCGCCAGTGTCAGGATCAATTCGCGGTCCAATGGCTTGGCAAAGCGCGCGTCGGCTATTGTCGGCGAAATCCCCTTGTTAGACAGTATTTCCGCCGCCCGGCGCGCCTCGTCCAGGCGGGTGCCGAAGGACAGGATCGCCACACGTCCGCCTTGCTGAACGATGCGGCCCCTGCCGATTTCCAGCACCTGGCCGCCCTCGGGCAACTCCACACCCACGCCTTCGCCGCGCGGGTATCGAAACGCGATCGGCCCCGCGTCATGGGCCGCCGCCGTCGCCACCATGTGCACCAGCTCGGCCTCATCCGCCGCCGCCATCACCACCAAGCCGGGCAGGTTCGCGAGAAACGCGATGTCGAAAGCACCGGCGTGGGTCGCGCCATCCGCCCCCACCAGTCCGGCCCGGTCGATGGCAAAGCGTACCGGCAGGCGCTGGATCGCCACGTCGTGCACCACCTGGTCGTAGCCGCGCTGCAGAAATGTCGAATAGATCGCGCAAAATGGCTTCATCCCGCCCGCCGCCAGTCCGGCGGAAAAGGTCACCGCGTGCTGCTCGGCAATGCCCACGTCGAAAAACCGGCTGGGATAGCGCGTGGCGAACCGGCTTAACCCGGTGCCATCGGGCATCGCCGCCGTCACCGCCACGATCTTGTCATCCATTGCCGCCGCTGCCAAAAGCGCGTCCGAAAATACCCGCGTATAGCTTGGCGCGTTCGAGGGCGCCTTTTTCTGCTTGCCGGTCACCACGTCAAAGGCGCCAACCCCGTGGCCGCGGTCTGCCGCCTGTTCGGCCGGCGCGTATCCCTTGCCCTTCCTGGTGATGGCATGGATCAGGATCGGCCCGCGCGCGCGTTCCTTTACCGTACGCAGGATCTGCAGCAGCTGTTCCATGTCGTGCCCGTCCACCGGCCCGACATAGGAAAAGCCCATCTCCTCGAACAGCGTGCCACCGATGGTCATGCCCTTGAGCATCTCCTTGGCCCGCTTCGCACCCAACTGGAACGGCTCCGGCAGCAGGCTCACCGCGCCCTTGGCTGCCGCCTTCAGTTCCTGGAACGGCGCTCCGGAATAGAGCCGGTTCAGATAGCTCGACATCGCGCCCACCGGCTCGGCAATGCTCATCTCGTTGTCGTTCAGGATGACGATCAGCCGCTTGCCCAGGTGGCCGGCGTTGTTCATCGCCTCATAGGCCATGCCGGCGCTCATCGCGCCATCGCCGATCACCGCGATCGCATCGCCGATGCCATGTTCCGGCGCGCCGCCCAGATCGCGTGCCACGGCAAACCCGAGGGCGGCGGAAATCGAGGTCGAACTGTGCGCTGCGCCAAACGGATCGTAGACGCTTTCCGAGCGTTTGGTGAACCCGCTGAGCCCGCCCTTCTGGCGCAACGTGCGCATGCGCTCGCGCCTGCCCGTAAGGATCTTGTGCGGATAGGCCTGGTGGCTGACATCCCAGATGATGCGGTCTCGCGGCGCCTCGAACACCGCGTGCAGCGCCACCGTCAGCTCGACCACACCCAGCCCGGCGCCCAGGTGGCCGCCGGTTTCCGACACGATCGAAATCAACTCCGCCCGCACTTCGCCGGCCAGCCGGGCAAGATCGGCATCGCAGAGCCCCTTGAGGTCGGCGGGCACGCGCACCTTGTCCAGCAGCGGGGTTACGGGTCTGTCGGGCATGGTCGCTCCAATGGGCCTCTCATCCTTCGCGCGAGATAACGAAGCGCGCGGCTTCCCGCAAGGTCTGCGCCCTTTCGCCATAAGGCGCAAGCGCAGCCTCGGCCTCTTCCACCAGCGCCGCCGCCCGCGCCCGTGCGCCCTCCAGCCCCAGCAGCGAAACAAAGGTGGCCTTGCCGGCAGCGGCATCCTTGCCCACCCGCTTGCCGGTTGCGGCGACGTCGCCTTCGACGTCCAGAATGTCGTCGGCAATCTGAAAGGCCAGACCCAAAGCCCGGGAATAGAGCCGCATTGCGGTCGGATCGACCCCTCCCAGCAATGCCCCGGCCTCGGCCGACCAGCCGATCAGCGCGCCGGTCTTGTTGGCCTGCAACGCGGTGATCTGCGCAAGCGTCAGGCGTGCGGGCGCGGTCTCGGCGGCAATGTCCTGCGCCTGCCCCAGCACCATCCCCGCCGCGCCGGCCGCGCGCGCCAGCGAGCGGACCAGTTCCAGCCGCAGCGCCGGCCCGGCGCCCATCTCGTCGCGGCACAGCAACGCGAATGCCAGCGACTGAAGCGCATCGCCGGCCAGAACCGCCGTCGCCTCGTCCCATTTCACATGCACGGTGGGTCGGCCCCGCCGCAGGTCATCGTCATCCATGCAGGGCAGATCGTCATGCACCAGAGAATAGGCATGCACCGCCTCGACCGCCGCCGCCGCCCAGACCGAGCGCGCGTCCTCGACCCCGAAAAGCCGCCCGGCCTCCATCACCAGAAAGGCCCGCAGCCGCTTGCCGCCGGCACAGGCATACCGCATCGCCCGGGTCACCGGCACATCGTCATAGGCATCCAGCGCCGCCTCAAGACAGACCGTCACGCCCTGCGCGCATTCCTGCAAACGGTCCCGAAACACCCCAGGCACCCCTTTCGCACCTTCTTTTTCGTCCAAATATCCCCGCCAGAGGCACCGGACGCCGCCACCGGCACCGCGCCCGGGCCCTACAGCCCCTCGACGTCCCTGGAGCCCACCGGCCTGCCTTCGCCGTCCAGGGTGATCAGGCGCACCTTTTCCTCGGCTTCCTTCAGCTTTTCCTCGCATCGCGCCTTCAGTGCCGCGCCGCGCTCGTAAAGCCGGATCGACTCTTCCAGAGGCACATCGCCGCTTTCCAGTTGCCGCACCACGTTCTCAAGCTCGGACATCGCTTCTTCAAAGCTCATGTCGGAAATCTTCTTTTCGCTCATCCGCCCCGTTCCGTCAAAACGCCCACATGGGCTGCCACGCTTTCGCCGAGCGCATCCAGATCATATCCGCCCTCCAGAGTCGAGACGATACGCCCCGCGCATACCCTGTCCGCAACGTCGCAGATCCGCGCCGTGAGCCAGGCAAAATCGTCGGTGCGCCAGTTCAGCTGCGCCAGCGGATCGCGCGCATGGGCATCGAAACCGGCGGAAACCAGGATCAGACCGGGCGCAAAGGCTTCGACCGCCGGCAGGATGACCTCGTCATAGACGGCGCGCATTTCGGCCCCACCTGTTGCCGGCGCCAGCGGCGCGTTTACTACATGCCCCGCGCCACCGGTTTCCTCGACCGCCCCGGTGCCGGGATACAGCGGCACCTGATGGCTCGAACAATACAGCGCACGCGGCTCATCCCACATCAGATCCTGCGTCCCGTTGCCGTGGTGCACGTCGAAATCAATGATGGCCACCCGCGCCAGTCCCAGCGCGTCCAGCGCATATTTCGCTGCAATAGAGACATTTCCGAACAGGCAGAACCCCATCGCGCGCTCGCGTTCGGCATGGTGGCCCGGCG
>JALSRF010000061.1 GCA_026984895.1 Paracoccaceae bacterium | reverse complement strand
ACCGTCACCGGGCTGAGCACGCACCCGCCGGTCGCAAAGGGCGGTGCGCGCCCCGGCGACTGGCTGATCCTGACCCGGCCGATCGGCACCGGCACCATCCTGGCAGGAGAGATGCGCCTGCGCGCCCGCGGCGATCACGTTCTGGCCGCGCTTGAACAGATGCGCCGCCCCCAGGGCGAGGCCGCGCGCCTGATCGCGCCGCTCGCCCATGCGATGAGCGACGTTACCGGCTTCGGGCTGGCCGGGCACCTGGACGAGATCGCCCGGGCCTCGGGCGTTCAGATCGCGATCGACCTGGCGTCGGTTCCCGTTCTCGAAGGGGCGGCGGCGCTGGCGGCGGGCGGCGTGCGCTCGTCGATCTGGCGCGACAACCGCGCGCTCCTGGGCGACCTGAACCTGCCCGACGAGCCGCGCGCCACGCTTCTGTTCGATCCGCAGACCGCCGGCGGCCTGCTGGCCGCCGTGCCCGAGGCCGCGGCCGGCGCCTTGCTGGAACGGCTGCACGAAAGCGGCACCGATGCGCGCATGATCGGCATCTGCAGCGAGGGCTCAGGCCTGGTTGTCGCCTGAGCGCGCCAGGATGGCGGCAATGTCGCCCGCCAGCGCGGCAAGCGATCTGTCGTCCAGCGCCTCGGCCTGCACCTGCCCCAGCACCGGCGCGACCCGGCGCGCGCCCTGGCGCGTATAGGACGGGTCGTAGTGGCGCTCCATCAGTTCGCGCGCCAGTTGGCGCACCGCGCCCGCCCGGGCCAGCGCCTGCCAGCGGGAAACCTGTTCGTGCCCCTGGTGGCGCGTGAGCCCCGCAAGCACCCGTTCCAGCGCCGGGACATCGCCGGCAATGTCGGCATAGGCGCGCTCCAGATAGGCCGCGCGGGCGGCCAGCGGCGCCTGGATGCGGATGCGCGGCGCATCCTTCATCGCCTTCCAGATGGCAGGCGGCACCAGAAGATTGCCGATCTTGCTGCTTTCCGCCTCGACAAGGACCGAGCGCGCGACATCAAGCCGTGCCAGGGTGGCGGCAAGGCGCGTCTCGAAGGCCTTCTGCGAGGGCTGAGGCGCCGCCAGCGCACCGAAAACCGAGCCGCGGTGCCCCGCCAGCCCTTCGAGATCGACAACCTGCTCGCCCCGCGCGGCCAGCAGGTGCAGCAGCGCCGTCTTGGCCGTGCCGGTATGGCCTTCGAGGACGATCAGCCGGTGCCCGATCCGCCCCTCGTAAAGCGCCGCGCTGACCAGCCGGCGGTAGCTGCGATAGCCGCCCTCCACGGTCTCGGCGCGCCAGCCGACCTGGGCGAGAATGGTCGCAAACGCCCCCGAGCGCTGCCCGCCGCGCCAGCAGTAGACCAGCGGGCGCCAGGCGCCGTCATGCGCCGAAAGCGGGCCCTGCAGATGCGTCGCCACGTTGCGCGCCACCAGGGCGGCGCCGATCTTTTTCGCATCGAACGCACTCTGGCGCGTGTAGATCGTGCCCACCCGGGCGCGTTCCTCGTCGGAAAGCACCGGCAGGCTGACGGCGCCGGGGATGTGGTCTTCTGCATATTCCGACGGGCTGCGCGCGTCGATCAGCGTATCGTGGCCGTGGTCGTAAAACCCGGCAAGTGTCCGAAAGCGAAGTGCCATGCGGCCTGACTAGGCGCTGCGCCGCGAAATGTCACGCCCCGATCGCGGCGCCCTTTCCGGCACCCTTTTGCGCCGCCCTCGCCTGGGCCGATCGCGGCCGCGACCGCCCCACGCCCCGATCACCCGGCCTTGAGGATCTCCTCAAGCGAATCGTGCTCGGCCACCCAGTGCCCCGGCGCCACTTCCTCGAACCGCGGCACATGGTCGAACTCGCCCGCGCGCAGCCTGCCCGGCAGGAACCTGAGCGCCGCCTTCGGGTCCAGCGGCGAGGGCAGTTCGCCCGGCAGCTTGATGCGCCTGCGCGTCCTTTCGATGGCCGGATCGGGCACCGGCACCGCCGAGATCAGCGACCTGGTATAGGGATGCCGGGCGTGCTCGTAGATGGTGTCGCGGTCGGCCAGTTCCACCGCCCGCCCCAGATAGAGCACCAGCACCCGGTGCGAGATTTCGCGCACCACCGAAAGGTCGTGGCTGATGAACATCATCGACAAGGCGAATTCGCGCTGCAGGTCCTTCAGCAGGTCCACCACCTGCGCCTGGATCGACACGTCCAGCGCCGAAACCGCTTCGTCGCAGATCACCAGTTTCGGCCCGTTGATCATCGCGCGCGCAATGCCCACGCGCTGGTTCTGGCCGCCGGACAGCTCGTGCGGATAGCGGTTGATCAGCCGCGCTTCCAGCCCGACCCGTTCCATCATCTCGGCCACCTTCAGCTTGCGCTGGCGGCTGGTCAGGCCGGGCTGGAAGGTCTTGAGCGGCTCGGCGATGGAGGCCGAGATGGTCATCCGAGGGTCCAGCGAGGCCAGCGGGTCCTGAAACACGATCTGCATGTCCTTGCGAAACGGAATCAGGGCCTTGTGCCTGAGCTTTTCCAGCGGCTTGCCCAGCCAGGCAACGGTTCCGAAGCTGGGCGGGATCAACTGCAGCACCGCGCGCGCCAGGGTGGATTTGCCGCAGCCGCTTTCGCCAACGATGCCCAGGGTTTCGCCGGCGCGCAGTTCAAAGCTGACCCCGTCCACCGCCTTCAGCGGCACCTTGCGGCCGAACAGGCCCCGGTCGTTCAGGCGGACCGGGAAATGCACCTTCACGTTCTCGGCGCGCAGCACCGTTTCGGCGTCGGCGGCAACGGGCGCCAGCGGCTTGCCCTTGCTGGTGCCGTCGATGCGCGGCATCGCGTCGATCAGCATCTTCGTGTAGGCGTGCCGGGGGGCGTGGAAGATCTGCTCGGCGGTGCCGTTTTCCACGAATTCGCCCAGGCGCATCACCTCGATGCGGTCGCACATGCGCGCCACCACCCCCATGTCATGGGTGATCAGCGCAATCGCCGTGCCTTCCTCTTTCTGCAGCTTCACCATCAGGTCGAGGATCTCGGCCTGCACGGTCACGTCCAGCGCGGTGGTGGGTTCGTCGGCCACCAGCAGACGCGGGCCGCACAGCATTGCCATGGCGATCATCACCCGCTGGCGCATGCCGCCGGAAAGTTCGTGCGGGAACTGGCGCAGCCGGCGGCGCGCCTCGGGGATCTGCACGCGCTCCAGCCAGTGCAGGCACTGTTCCATCGCCGCCCTGCCGGCCAGCCCCTTGTGCAGGCGCAGCACCTCCTGCATCTGGTCGCCGATGCGCAGGTGCGGGGTCAGCGCGGTCAGCGGATCCTGGAAGATCATCGTGATCTGGTCGCCGCGGATCCTGTTGCGTTCCCCGGCGCTCAGGTTCAGCAAGTCGTGACCGTCGAAATCGACCCTGCCGGTGGTATGGCCGTTGTCGGCCAGCAGCCCCATGGCCGCCATGAAGGTCTGGCTCTTGCCCGAGCCGCTTTCGCCGACGATGCCCAGGCATTCGCCGGCCTCGATGTGGAACGACACCCCCTTGACCGCCTCCACCACGCCATCGGGCGTCTCGAAGGAAACCGTCAGGTTGTCAACACTCAGAAGCGCCATCTCAACGGTCCTTCGGATCAAGTGCGTCGCGCAGCCCGTCGCCGATGAAGAACAGGCTGATGATGATGGTCAGAAAGAACGACAGAGGCACCGCCAGCTGCCAGACGGTGCCGTGCAGGATGGTCCCCGCCCCTTCCGAAATCAGCGCGCCAAGCGAGGTGTCCGGCTCCTGCACCCCGAGGCCAAGGAACGAGATGAAGCTTTCCGCCATGATCATGTCGGGAACCAGCAGCGTTGCATAGACCACGACGATGCCGATCAGGTTGGGCACGATATGGCGCAGGATGATGGTGAACCAGCCGACGCCCGCGGCGCGCGCCGCCTCGACGAACTCGCGGTTCTTCAGGCTCAGCGTCTGTCCGCGCACGATCCGGCTCATCCCCAGCCAGGACAGCACCCCGATGCCGACGAACAGCATGAACAGGGACCGTTCGAAGATCACCAGCAACAGGATGATCACGAACATGAACGGCACCGCGTAAAGCACATCGACGATGCGCATCATCAGCCCGTCCACCCAGCCCCCGACAAAACCGGCAACCGCGCCATAGATGGTGCCGATCACCACCGCGACAAGGCTGCCGATGACCCCGACCATGAGCGAGGTCAGCGTCGCCTGTATGGTGCGCGCGTAGAGGTCGCGTCCCAGGTCGTCCAGCCCGAAGTAATGGCCGTTCTCGATCGAGGGGGCGCCAAGGGACGCGACATCGCCCATCCGGTCCCAGTCGATTTCCTCGTTCGACCAGACCGCGAAATGGGGGCCGACGAGGGTGAACAGCAGGATCGCCGCAAGGATGATCAGCGAGGCCACCGACGCCTTGTTGCGGAAAAAGCGCTGCATGGCGTCCTGCCACAGCGAGCGCCCCTTGATCGCCTCGCCTTCGGCCAGCCTTTCGGCAATGCGCTGGTCCTGCTCCTGGTGCGTGCCGTGAACGAAGCTCATGATCTCAATACCGGATTTTCGGGTCGAGCCAGGCGTAGGCAACGTCGGCGACCAGGTTGAACACGATGGTAAGCCCGCCATAGAGGATGGTCAGCCCCAGCATCACCGAATAGTCGCGGTTCAGCGCCGCCTGCACGAAGCCGCGCCCGATCCCGCCGGTGTTGAAGAACTGGTCGATCACCACCGATCCCGTGATCATGCCCACGAAGGCCGGGCCAAGGTAGGAGACCACGGGCAGCAGGGTCGGCTTCATCGCGTGGCGCCAGATGATGGTGCGTTCGGGCAGGCCCTTGGCGCGGGCGGTGCGGATGAAGTTGGCGTTCATCACTTCGAGCATGGACGAGCGCGTGATGCGCGCGATCGAGGCGAAATAGGATGTGGACAGCGCGATCACCGGCATGACCAGGT
>JALSRF010000060.1 GCA_026984895.1 Paracoccaceae bacterium | reverse complement strand
CGGTCGCCCACCGCATCCAGAATGGCCGGCAGCGCCCGGATCGACGACAGCGCCCCGTCCAGCTGCCGCCCGCCGTGGTTGGACACCACGATCGCATCGGCCCCGGTCCGAACCGCCAGCTCGGCGTCCTCGGGATCGTTGATCCCCTTCAGGATCAGCCTGCCCCCCCACATGTCGCGGATCTCCTCGACCTTTTTCCAGTCAAGCTTCGGGTCGAACTGCTCGGCGGTCCACTTGAACAGCGAGGACGGGTCGTCCACGTCCTTCACATGGCCGATGATATTGCCGAAGCCGCGCCGCTTCGTGCCCAGCATGCCCAGGCACCAGCGCCACCTTGTCGCCAGGTCGATCATGTTGCGCAGGGTCGGCCTGGGCGGAGCCGACAGCCCGTTCTTCAGGTCCTTGTGGCGCTGGCCGAGGATCTGCAGGTCAAGCGTCAGCACCAGCGCCGAACACTGCGCGTCCCGGGCCCGCTGGATCAGGCGGCGCAGGTAATCCTGGTCGCGCATCACGTAAAGCTGGAACCAGAACGGGGCCGAGGTGTTTTCGGCCACATCCTCGATCGAGCAGATCGACATGGTCGAAAGCGTGAAGGGCACGCCGAATTTCTCGGCCGCGCGGGCGGCCTTGATCTCGCCATCGGCGGCCTGCATGCCGGTGAGCCCCACCGGCGCCAGCGCCACCGGCATCGCCACGTCCTGGCCGATCATGCGGGTTTGGGTCGAGCGCTCGGACAGGTCCACCGCCACGCGCTGGCGCAAATGGATATCCGCGAAGTCCGAGACGTTTTCCCGGAAGGTCTGTTCGCTCCAGCTGCCGCTCTCGCAATAGTCGTAGAACATCTTCGGGACACGCCGCCGGTAGAGGCGCTTGAGGTCGTCGATGTTGGTGATCACGGGCATGGCGGGGCTCCTCGCGGGTTCAACCGGTCCTTGAACGTTACCGCCGCAGACTATTAACGCCGCCCGGTTCCGGCGCAAGGCCAATAAGCCCGGGCCGGGCGGGCGCGGGGCAGCGCTGTGCGTGGGGCAGGGCGGGGCGCGGGGCAGGGCGGGGCGGGAACCGGCAGGCAGCGCGCAAGCACGCAGCCAGGCAGGCAGCCAGACAGACAGCGCGAACCGGCCCGAAGGGGCGGGGCCAGCAGGCGCCGCATTCGGCCCGGCCCGGCGCGTCTCAGGCCCGGTGCGCCCCCTCGGCAAGGCTTTTCACGAAGGCCAGCACCTCGGCCGGGGGCCGGCCCGCGCCGATCTGCGCCACGATGGCCGAGCCGACAACCGCGCCGTCGGCAACCCCGGCGATTGCCTCGGCCGCTTCGGGCGTCTTGATGCCGAAGCCCACCACCACCGGCAGGTCGGTTGCCGCCTTGATGCGTGCCACCTCGGGGGCGACATCGCCCGCCTGCGCCTCGGCCGCGCCGGTGATGCCGGTGATCGAGACGTAATAGACGAAACCGCTGGTGTTCTGCATAACCTTCGGCAGGCGCGCGTCATCGGTTGTCGGGGTGGCGAGCCGGATGAAGTTCAGCCCCGCCGCCTGTGCCGGGATGCACAGTTCGTCGTCCTCTTCGGGCGGCAGATCGACGATGATCAGCCCGTCGATCCCGGCTTTGCGCGCATCCGTCAGAAACCGTTCGACCCCGTGGCTGAAGATCGGGTTGTAATAGCCCATCATCACGATCGGCGTCTCGTCGTCGCCGGCGCGAAAATCGCGCGCCATCTGCAGCGTCCGGTCCAGCGTTTGCCCGGCCTCCAGCGCCCTTTGCCCGGCCAGCTGGATCGTCGGCCCGTCGGCCATCGGGTCGGTAAAGGGCAGGCCCAGTTCGATGATGTCCACCCCCGCCGCCGGCAGGCCCCTGACGATTTCCAGCGAGGTGTCGTAGTCGGGGTCGCCCGCCATCACATAGGTGACGAAGGCCTTGCGGCCCGCCGCGCGCAGTTCGGCGAATTTCCGGTCGATCCTGGTCATGGTCCTGCCTTTCGCTTAGCGTCGCCTGTTTGGCGCGAAATCCTCGCCTTGGCAATGGCGCGCTTGACCTCGCCCGCCCGGCTGCCCTAGATGCGGCGGAATTTCATCGGAGACGGCCATGGGTTTCAAGACCGGCATCGTGGGCCTGCCCAACGTGGGCAAATCCACGCTTTTCAATGCGCTTACCCGCACCGCCGCGGCGCAGGCGGCCAACTTTCCGTTCTGCACCATCGAGCCCAACGTGGGCGAGGTGGGGGTGCCCGACGCGCGGCTTGACAGGCTGGCGGATATTGCCGGGTCGAAGACCACGATTCCCACGCGCATGAACTTCGTCGATATCGCCGGGCTGGTGAAGGGGGCCAGCAAGGGCGAGGGGCTGGGCAACCAGTTCCTGGCCAACATCCGCGAATGCGACGCCATCGCCCATGTGCTGCGCTGTTTCGAGGACGGCGACGTGACCCATGTGGCGGGCCGGGTGAACCCGGTCGAGGACGCCGAGGTGATCGAAACCGAACTGATGCTGGCCGACATGGAAAGCATCGAGAAACGCCTGGCCGGACTCTCGCGCAAGCTGCGCGGGGGCGACAAGGAGGCGGTGCAGCAGGACCGCCTGCTCAGGGCGGCGCTGGAGGCGCTGGAGGCGGGAAAGCCGGCACGCAGCGTCGCGGTGGACGACGAGGATGCAAAAGCCTGGAAGGGGCTGCAACTGCTGACCGCCAAGCCGATCCTCTATGTGTGCAACGTGGCCGAGGATGACGCCGCCAGCGGCAACGCCCATTCGCGCGCCGTGCAGGACATGGCCGCGGCCCAGGGGGCGGGCACGGTCGTGATCTCGGCGAAGATCGAGGAAGAGATCGCCCAGCTCGAACCCGACGAGGCGGCGATGTTTCTTGAGGAAATGGGCCTGCAGGAGGCCGGGCTGGACCGGCTGATCCGCGCCGGCTACGCGCTTTTGGGGCTGATCACCTATTTCACCGTCGGCCCGAAGGAGGCCCGCGCCTGGACCGTGCGCAAGGGCACGCTTGCGCCGCAGGCCGCCGGCGTGATCCACGGCGATTTCGAACGCGGCTTCATCCGGGCCGAAACCATCGCCTATGAGGATTTCGTCGCCTGCGGGGGTGAAGCGGGCGCGCGCGATGCCGGCAGGATGCGCATCGAGGGCAAGGGCTATGAGGTGCAGGATGGCGATGTCATGCACTTCCTGCACTCCGGCTAGACCGGAAAAAGGCGCGCGCACCGCCCGTTCCCGCCCTGGTGAAGCCGGCAGTTTTCCCCGCTGGTCAATGGCTTGACAGTGGGGGAGCCGGCCGCAAGGATGCCGGCGCGGGTTTCGCTGCCCGTTGGTTCTGGAAACGCGGGGAAGCCGGAAGGCCCCCGCCGACGAGCGGGAGAAGATCCGTAGCGATGGCCATGCAATCCTCGAAAACCTGCATCATCGGTGCCGGGCCGGCCGGGCTGGCCGCGGCCCGGGCGCTGCGCCTGAAGGGGCTGGACTGGGACCTGTTCGAAACGCACGACGATGTGGGCGGCATCTGGGACATCGCCCGCGATCAGACGCCGATGTACGAAAGCGCGCATTTCATCTCGTCCAAGACCATGTCGGGGTTCGAGGGTTTCCCCATGCCCGAAGACTACCCCGATTACCCCTCGCATCGCCAGATACTGGCCTATATCCGCGATTTCGCCGATCTCTGGGGGCTGCGCGACAACATCGCCTTCAACACCACGGTGACCGATATCGAAAAGCTGCCCGACGGGCGCTGGCGGGTGACGCGCGACGATGGCCGGTCCGATGACTACATGGCCGTCATCTGCGCCACCGGCGCCAACTGGCACCCGCGCATGCCCGACCTGGAAGGCCACTTCAGCGGCGAGATCCGCCATGCCTTCAGCTATCGCCGCGCCGACGAGTTTCGCGGCAAGCGCGTGCTGGTGGTCGGCGCCGGCAACTCGGGCGTCGATATCGCCTGCGACGCGGCGGCCAACGCCCGGCGCGCGTTGATCTCGGTGCGCCGGGGCTACCATTTCATCCCCAAGCACATCTTCGGCATTCCGGCGGATGTCTTCGCCCATAACGGGCCGAAACTGCCGCTGTGGCTGGAGCGCCCGATCTTTTCGGTCCTGCTGCGGATGTATGTGGGGGATCTGACCCGCCTCGGCCTGCCCCGGCCGGATCACCGGCTGTTCGAAACCCACCCGATCCTCAACAGCCAGATCCTGCATTACCTGCAGCACGGGGATCTGCATGTGAAACCGGATATCGAGCGTCTCGACGGCGATGACGTGGTGTTCCGGGACGGCACGCGCGAGGCGGTAGACCTGATCCTGCTGGCCACGGGCTATACCGAGATTCAGCCCTATGCGCGCGACTATTTCACCTACGAGGGCGGGCGGCCGGAGCTTTACCTGCAGATGTTCTCGCGCGAACACGCCAACCTGTTCGCGCCAAGCTTTCTGGAAACCAATTCCGGCGCCTTCAAGTTGTTCGACACCATGGGCCTTGCCATGGCCAATTACCTGCACGACCAGCGCGCCGGTGCGCCGACGGCGGCACGGATGGCCGCGCGCATCGAACAGGACCGCCCCGATCTGAGCGGCGGCATCCGCTTTGTCGCCTCGGACCGCCACGCCGGCTATTTCGACAGCGACACATGGCAGGCCTACCTGCGCAAGCTCTATCGCCGGATGGGCTGGATGCTGCCCGAAAGGGAAATCGCGGCGGCCAGCCCGCCCCGCCGGCCCCGCCCCGCCGGCCCCCCGGCCTGAGCGCATCTGCCTGCGGTGATGTTGCTTTCCGGCTTGCCTCGCCCGGTGGCTGCGATTAAACGGGTCGGCGGAGACGTGGCCGAGTGGTCGAAGGCGCTCCCCTGCTAAGGGAGTAGGCGGGAAACCGTCTCGAGGGTTCGAATCCCTTCGTCTCCGCCACTGTCCTGCGAGGAATGTTT
>JALSRF010000059.1 GCA_026984895.1 Paracoccaceae bacterium | reverse complement strand
ATCGGCAGACGGCTGTTCGGCTGACGGCTGTTCGCCGGCGCGGGCCGCAGCGGCGCCCGGCGCGGGGTCGCTCCGGCGCGACGGAGACGGGCGCGACGGCGACGACGATGACGACGGCGACGGCGATGCGGGCGCGTCGGGGGCCATGTCGTCACGGGCACCGGTGCCGAATCTGTTCAGGAAAACCAGGATCGTATCGTCATAGGAGCGTTTTCCAAGCCGAAGCTGGCGGCGGACCGCCGACAGCAGGGCCGTGCCGCCGCTCGCCGACAGGGCGGCATCGTCGCCCGCCTGCTGCGCCTCCAGCGCCTGGAGCGTCGCAAGCGGGATCATGCTCAGGAATTCCTCGGCCACGACGTCGCGCAGCGCTTCGATGCGCGCGTTCAACGCCCCGGTGCGGGCAAGCATGTCGGCCTTGGTCAGGATGAAAAAGGCATGGTCCTTCTTGCTGTCCGGAACCTGCTGCCACAGCGCGCGTTCTTCGGCGTCGAAGTCCTGCGAACACCAGATCGCGATGTCGGCGCCCTCGATGGCCTGCATCAGCGCGCCGCGGCGCTCTTCCTGCGTGGCGCCAAGCGCGGTTTCGCCGAGGCTGAATTGCTTCAGCGCGTCAAGCGGCGCCTCGACCACGCATGACAGAATCCCGCCGGGCGGCGGCGGCCCCTCGGGGAGTTCGTCAAGCGTTTCGATGCGGCCGTCGTCGAACCGGTAGGTAGTGCGGGCCTGGGCGCCATGGCACAGTTCGATCTGCGGACAGGCCAGAGGCGCGCCCAGCACCTTGCCCCCGGCCAGCAGGTTCGCGACCTGGGTCTTGCCGCGCCCGGCCAGGCCCAGAACCACCACGCGAAGCGGTGCGCGCGCCTGCGACAACAGCGCTTCGCCCTGCGCGCGGGCGCGCGCGCCAAGCGTGCCCCCTTCCAGCAGGGCTTCGAGCTGTCCGGTCAGTTCGGCCGAGGTGGGCGGTTTCATGCGGTGCCGTCCCGGGCCCGCGGCTTCGAGCGGAAGAACTGCAGCGGACGCAGCACGTTGCCGCTGACGATCGGCTCGATCCGGGCGCCGGGATCGGCATCCCCCTGCGCGCCGTGCGATGCGTCGTGCGATACGCTGGCGGCCTCGCAGATGCGAATGACCGCGAAAGACACGTTGTCCTGATCGGGGTCGTGCGCCTGGTCAACCTCGTTCAGCAGTTCCCGGGCAAGGGTGGCGGCGGGCGCGCGGGCGTATTCGTTCAGGATGCGCTCCATCTCGGCGTCGTTCAGTGTCTGAAGGCCGTCGCTGGCCACGATCACCACATCGCCGGGCCGAAGCTCCAGCGGTTCGGACGGGCAGTCGATGCGCGCCACTTCCGCGCCGATCAGCACCGAGGTCAGGCAGTTGCGGTCCGGGTGATCGCGCCCGGTGGCCTCTTCGATCAGCCCGGCCCTGATCATGAAGTCGATCTGCGGCGCCATCGAGTGATCTTCGTTCAACTGGCGCAGCTTGCCGTCGCGAAACAGCAACAGGGGCGAATCGCCGATCGAAATCCAGAACAGCCGATTGCCCAGCACCACCGGGGCAACCAGGGTCGAGCCCATGCCGCGGGTCTGCGGATGGGTCTGCACATGCCCCTTCAGGCAGTCGTTCGCCGAAAGCGCGGCATCGCGCAGGATCTGCGAGATGTTGGCCTCGAAGCCCTTCTTGTCGCCGCTTTGCAGCTTCAGTTCGCTGAACACTTCGGTGACAATGATCTTGCTGGCCACATCGCCCGCGGTATGACCGCCCATGCCATCGGCAAGCACGGCAAAGCCGAAGTCCGCGCCCAGGGCGAAATCGGCGATCAGGCTGTCTTCCTGATACGCGCGCTGCCCGCGGCTGGCCACGGTGGCCACGTCGTATCGAAGTTCAGGCGTCTGCGGCATGGTCGGTGCCTGTGCCAGTGCCTGTGCCTGTGTCGGCGTCGCTGTCGGTGCCTGTGTCGGCCCAGTCGAATTCGCTCCCGCACAGGCCGATGAACCGCAAGGTGGTTTCGCCGATGCGGATGCGGTCGCCGCTGTTCATCTCCTCGGTGCTCAGAACTGGGCGGTCGTTGAGCCGCACGAGGTTCGCCTTGCCGCCGTGGCCCAGGTAGAAGCGCCGCAGTTCGCTGTCATAGGCAATGGCCGCGTGATTGTGGCGCGAGATGCTGTTGTCGCCGAAATCCAGGCAGATGGCCTGATCGTCGCCCCGCCCGATGGACGAGGCCCCGGCGCGCAGGGCAAACGAGGTGCCGCGCCCCGGGCCGTGCTCGACGACAAGCCAGCCGACCGGGAAGGCGACCTGCGGCGCAGCCGTGTTGCGGGCCTGGTTTTCGAACGGGTCCAGCGCGGCGCCGTGGGAATGTTCGAAGCCCAGCAGCCGGGTCTTGACCCGACCGGCGCGCCGCCCCGAACGCCCGGCCGCCGGCGCCGGCACTTCCACGGCCCCAAGCGGGGCAGGGGCCGGGTCGGCGGGGTCAGAGGCGGGGCCGGCGGCACTGCCGGTGGCGACATCGGCCGGGCTTTCGCTGCCGGCGGTCCGCTCAAGGCCGATCGGCTGGGTGATCGGCTTGGTCGCGCCGACCCGGGGCGAAGCGGCGCCGGGCGTTGCGGGCGCCACAGATGCAGATGCGCCGGTGTCGGCGGGCCTCGAAAACGCGGTGGTCACCCTGGCGGGCGGGCGGTGGCCTTCCCCGGGATCGCGCGCGACGGCGCGCGGGGCCTGTGCGTCCGGCTCCTGTGCGTCCGACTTTTGCGGGGCGGACTGCGCGTCCCCATCGCCATGTTCGACCAGTTCGGGCGCCTTGCCGGACGCGTTCGGGCCCGGTTCGCGCCGGTCGCTGTCCTCGTGCGCGAAGCCTGCGCCGACCGCGGCCGGCGCAGCCTCGGCGGGGGGGGGCGCATCGGACGCCGGTTCGGGTGCGGCTTCGGGTGCGGGGACCGCCTGCGCCTGTTCGCCGGCCGCTTCGCCCGACGCTTCGGGCGCGGCCGCGGCGGGGGGTGGCGCATCGGGTGCGGCATCGGGCGCCGATTCGGGCGCGGCTTCGGGTGCAGGTTCGGGCGCGGGCGCCGCCTGCGCCTGTTCGGGCATCGGTTCGGGCATCGGTTCGGGCACCGCCTCGGGCGTCGGCGCGCGGGGCGCTTCGCCGGCGGGCGTGGCAGGCATGGCGGCCACCGGCGCGGGCCTGTCCTGGCCGGCGGGCGTGGCCTCGGCCTCTTGCGCGGGGCCGCGGATACCGGCCACCAGATCGGCGAATTCCTCGACCGTGGTAAACTCGGAGGTGCCCGGCGATGCCAGGTCCAGCCCGGCGCCGGCCGCATTGTGCATCTGTGCGGGCGCCGGGTCCGCGGGTTGCGCGCCCTCGTCCAGGTCTTCGATGAATTCTTCTTCGTGGCGTTCGGCGTTCTTGCGCAGGATGCGCGACTGGATTTCGGCCAGGCTCTTGTAGATGTCATCGCCGGGCGCTTGGGCGCTGTCGTGCGGCTTTGCGTCCTCGCCCGGGCGGCGCAACGGGGCCAGCGGCTCTGCCGTGGGCTCGGCCGAGCGTCCGGTCTTGTCGTTGATCATGTCTCTGAGAAATTTCATTGTGCTGCCCTTCCTGGGTGTTTGTTCTCGGATTTTTCGGGAGTGCGAAGGCGCCATTTCGACACGCGGCGAAACCGCTTCCAGAAGGAAAACCTGCCGCTCTGGCCGCCGACAAGGCTGGTATGGTCGCGCAGCCGCGTCGCCACCTTGTCGGGGGTGGAGAAGGTGCCGGCCACGGCATCGCGCACGCGCGCGCCCGATTCCGCGGGGGCCGTCGCGCCACCGGCCAGGCGGCGTTCCCGCTCGGCGCGCAACTTGGAAATGTAGTTGATGCGCTCGGGGATCTTCCGTTCCTGGTTCGCCGGTATCAGCGACGAGCTCACGCCGCGCGCGCCCGCGCCCGCGCCGTCACAATCGGAACTGTCGTCGTCGTCGAATTTCCAGTCCGGCGACAGCGTGTAGTAGCGGACCTTTTTCGGGGCCTTCCTTTCCTTTTGCTCCGGTCGGGCGGCCCCGGTCTTCTGTTTCGCCTCGCGCCGGATCGCCTCGTCCACGGCACGGTTGGTCTCGCGCACCAGTTCCGAGATGGTGCGATCGATCCTGCGGTCGCGCTTTGCCTGGGCCAGGGCCACCGCGACCTTCTGCTCGGTGTCGATCTCGTTCAGCCATTCCTCGGCGCTCTGAAACCGTTCGCCGGGAAACAGGCTCAGCGCCTTGTCGATGGCCAGCAGGAAGGTGTCGTCATATCCCCTCGCGCGCGAGATCAGCGACTGGTAGGGGTCGGGCTCGTCCGAGGCGACGGCCGCCAGGCGCGTCTGGCTGTTGGGCGGCGCCTCGCCGGTGATCACGTGATGGAAGGTCGCGGCCAGCGAATAGAGGTCGCTTGGCGGGCCCTGTTCGCTGCCGGCGATGTAGAATTCCTGGGGCGAATAGCCGTCTTTCACCACCATCAGCGCCGACAGGGCACGGCTGGCCTTCGAGGCCTTTTCGCGCGCGGCGCCGAAATCGATCAGCGTCGGTTCGCCCTGGCCGTCCAGCAGGATGTTGTCGGGCGAGATATCGCGATGCAGGATGCCCTGTTCATGCACGAAAGAGACCGCCCCCAGCAGCTTCATCAGGATGGTGCGCACGCGCTCGGGCGGCATCGGGTGGGTGCGGTCCTCGATGATGTCGAGAAGATCCTTGCCTTCGATGCAGTCCAGCGCCATGTAGGCGGTCTCGTTGTCTTCGAAGACCTGGTGCACACCGACGATGTTCGGGTGGTCCAGCTTGGCCAGCTGGCGCGCCTCGCGCAGGAACAGGCGCACGACGGCGCGAAAATCGCTCTGCTGGTCGCGCGCGCGCGCCCGCACCACGTTGTTTTCGCGGGTGCAGAAGGTGGCCGGAAAACATTCCTTGATG
>JALSRF010000058.1 GCA_026984895.1 Paracoccaceae bacterium | reverse complement strand
GATCGGCACCTATGGTGTGCTGGCCCTGATCCTGTCCATGATGTTGCGCTGGTCGCTGATCGGCACGCTGCTGGCCATGGGGCATGTGTTTGCGCCGCTGGTGGCAGCGGGCGCGTTGTCGCGCGTGCCGATGGTCGCGCTGATGCATTGGCTGCCCGGCGCGCGCGACGACGGGCTGTCCGCAAGGACCGGGCGACCGGATGGCGAAACGCTGGTGCTGGCCGCTGTTGTCGGGCTGCTTGTCGGGCTGCTGTGCACCGGGTTCGCGGCCCTGGGGGCGGCCGTTTTCGGAGCCGCCGGCGCCTGGGGGGTTGCGCGCATCGCCCGCCGGCTGATCGGCGGGCAGACCGGAGACGTGCTGGGCGCGTCGCAGCAGCTGGCCGAGATCGGGCTGCTGGCGGGATTCGCCCTGGTCCTGCCGGGCTGAGGGCGCGGGGCTCAGGCCGCCGCCGCGCGCGACATCAGAACGTCATCCACCTGTTTTTGCGCCTCGATCTCGTCCGCGCCGGAAACGGCGGCAAACTCGCGCGTCAGCCGTTCGAGCGCCGCCTCGTACAGCTGGCGTTCGGAATAGCTCTGCTCGCGCTGCTCGTCGGTGCGGTGCAGGTCGCGCACCACCTCGGCAATGGCGATCAGATCGCCCGAGTTGATCTTCTGTTCGTATTCCTGCGCCCGGCGCGACCACATGGCCCGCTTGACCCGGGCCTTGCCCCTGAGCGTCTTCATCGCCTGGGTCACCACCTCGGGGGTGGAGAGCGAGCGCATGCCGACCTCGATCGCCTTGTCGGTCGGCACGCGCAGCGTCATCTTGTCCTTTTCGAAGGACACCACGAAAAGTTCAAGCGTGAGTCCCGCCACCTCCTGTTCTTCGATCGAGACCACCTTGCCCACGCCATGCGCCGGGTAGACCACGAACTGGTTCGGACGGAAATCGTATTTCTTGGACTTGCTCATGCGCTTTGCACCCTTCGTTAAGGCCCTGATTTTTCGCGACAAAAACCACCGGGAGCGAATCCCGCCCCCAGCGGCGCATCCGATTTTTCCACACCGAACGTGCCGGCGCCGGGCCGGCATGCCCGAAAATTCGACAGGACCCCGATGTTTCGTTCCGCGCCAGTATAGCACATTTATCGCGCGATTTCAAAGCGCTCTGCGCTGCTGTTCAGGGACGGCCGGCTCCGGGGGCATCCGGGCAGCGCAGACAGCGCGGACACGGGGACACAGCGGGCGGGGCGGGGCGGATCAGGGGGCGCGGCCGATCGGGGGGCGGGGCGGATCGGCGGCACCGCGCCGGTGCGCGCCCGGCCGGCGCGATAGCGGCGTGTCAGCCGCCCTCGCCCGGCTTTTCCGAAAAATACTTTTCAAGCTTGCCGGCTTCGCCGTCGTGTTCTTCGGCGTCGGGCAAGGGATCCTTCTTCGATATGATCACCGGCCAGAGTTCGGAATACTTGCGGTTGAACTCCACCCATTTTTCGGCTTCGGGCTCGGTATCGGGGCGGATCGCATCGGCCGGGCATTCCGGTTCGCACACGCCGCAGTCGATGCACTCATCGGGATGGATGACCAGCATGTTTTCCCCTTCGTAGAAACAGTCTACCGGGCATACCTCGACGCAGTCGGTGTATTTGCAGGCGATACAGGCATCATTGACGATATAGGTCATTTCCAAATCCGAAAAGCGACGGTCAGCCGTCTAGCTAGTGCAGCTTGGCCGATCAATCAAGCAGATCGCGCCGCGAATTCTCAAGCCGGCGGCGATCTTTTTTCGTCGGCCTGCCCTTTCGCCGGTCGTGTCGCGGCTGCGGCTGCGGCTGCGGCTGCGGCGGCGATGGCGGGCCGGGCGCGCGCGGGGGCGTGCGATCCTCGTAAAGCGTCCGCGCTTCGCTGGCCGGACCGCGGCGCGTGCCCAGGGCGAGGATGCGCACCACGCGCACCTCGCGCCCCGCCGGGAAGGTCAGCGTATCACCGGGGACGACCTTGTGCGCGGGTTTCGCGATCTTGCGGGCATTGATCCGCAGATGTCCGCCCGAAACCACCCGGGCAGCCAGGCCGCGGGTCTTGAAAAAGCGGGCGAACCACAGCCAGCGATCGACGCGCAACGATGTCTGCCGGTGGTTCAATCAGCTGTCGTCCTTCAGACCCATGAGGGCCGCGGCAAAGGGGTTGTCCGGGTCGATCCGGTCCTTCTTCGGCGGACGCGCGGCGAAACTGCGCGCCTTGTTGCCCGGCTTTTCCGACGGTCCGGCAGAACGTTTGCGCGCCTTTTGCCCCGGACGACGCGATTTCGCGCGGGGCGCGCCGCGCTCGGGGCGATTGTGCGCCCAGCGGAAGATGTAGAACACCTCCATGTCCGGCTCGGCGTCCTTGGAACCGGGCGCGGGGCCGGGCGCGGCGTCTGCCTGCGCCGCCTCGCACGCGCCCGAGGCCGCCGCATCCGAAGCCGCCGATTCCGAATCCCCTGATCCTGTCGCCGGGCCGTCCGTGCCTGTGCCAGCGCCGTCCTTTCCGGCGCCGTCGGGTTCCGGGGCGTTCGCCGCGGTCGCGTCCGGGCCCGCCGCCCCGGCTGTGCCGGCGCGTTGCGATGCCGGGTCCGGTGCGGGGCGCGCCTTTTGCCTTTCGCCGCGCTCGGCCCTGTAGCCCAGCCCCTGCAACAGGTCGGCAAACTGTTCCAGCGTCATGCCGGTGATCGAAAGCATGTCGGCGGTCGCCTCGAACCCGGCGCGGCTGTCCTGATCGCGCAGCATGTCGGCCAGACGTTCGAGCATGTCGATGCGAATCGCCCGGGCGCCGGCCCGCCGATAGCCCGACATGGTGTGATAGCCCGCCGGCGCATCGGTTTGCGCCGGGATCGTCACCAGGCCGGGGGGCGGGCTTTGCGGAAAGCTGTCGAACCCCCGGGCAAGCGCCCACAGCACCAGGCGCAGCCGCGTGGGCGCCGGTTTCAGGAGCAGCGGCATGAAGATGGTGAACTGGCCGAAACGCACCCCGTGCTTGCGCAGCATGGCCCGGGTGTCCTGGTCCAGCGCCTTCACCTCCGCGGCAACGCGCCCGCGCTCGATGATGCCGAAACCCTCGCTCAGCCGGAAGGCGAAGCCACGCGCCGGGGCGTTCAGCTCCTCGTCGCGGGCCATGGCCAGAAGCGGCTCGAAAAGCGCGGCGATCCTGCGGTCGATGAAATGCTGCAGGCGGCGCTGCACCTTTCGCGCGACCTCGGGGCCCGCTTCCTCGTCCACAAAGGCGACCGCCACCGGTTTCAGCGGCTCTTCGCCGCGCACCAGCTTGCCGACCGCGTGCTCGCCCCACATCAGCCCGCCCTGTTCGGTAAAGTCGATCTCGGGATCGGGGGCATTGTAGAAACGATCCGAACGCAGCTGGAATTCCGGCGCCAGGGCGGCAAAGGCCGCGGCGCGCAGGGTCCGGGCCTCGTCCGGGCCGGCCTTCGTGTCCTGGCGGAAGCGGAACCCCTCAAGCCGCCCGACGAACTGTCCCTCGACCGTCACTTCACCGTTATTCGCAACCTCAGCCACCAGGGCCTCCTTCTGTTTCAACCGGCGCATCAGAACGCTGGTACGCCGGTCCACGAACCGTTTCGTCAGCGCCCCGTGGAGCGCGTCCGACAGGCGGTCTTCTACCGCGCGCGTCGCCTCGCGCCAATGGTTTTCGTCCTCGACCCAGCCCCGGCGCTGCGACACGTAGGTCCAGGTGCGGATGAAGGCGAGACGGCGCGACAGCGTGTCGATGTCGCCGTTGGTGCTGTCGAGCCGGCGCACCTGTTCGGCCAGCCAGTCCGGCGGAAGTCGCCCCCGGTCCTGCAGATGCACGAAGATCCGTTCCAGCAGGCGCGCATGTTCGCCGCGCGAAATGCCGCGGAAATCGGGGATGCGGCAGACCTCCCAGAGCAGGCGCAGATCGGCGGGCGCCGTCAGGCGTCCGGCCAGTTCGGGACTGTCTGCCAGGGTCTTGAGCGCGATCAGGTCGTCGGCCTCGCGGCTGCGCGAAAGCCAGGGGTTGCCCGGCGCCGTTTCCAGCGAGCCGACCAGTTGCGCCAGCGAACCGAACGCCAGCTTCCGGTTACGCCATTCCAGCCGGCGCACCGGCGCGAAGCGGTGCTCGGAAATGGCGCGCACGGTTTCGGCGGGCAGCGGCCCGGCTTCGCCGGTGGTGCCGAAACTGCCGTCGTTGCGGTAGCGCCCTGCCCGCCCGGCGATCTGGCCCAGCTCATGGGGCATCAGCGCGCGCATCCGACGCCCGTCGAACTTGACCAGCGAGGAAAAGGCAACGTGGTCGATATCCAGGTTCAGCCCCATGCCGATGGCATCGGTGGCCACCAGATAGTCCACATCGCCGTTTTGATACAGCGCCACCTGGGCGTTGCGCGTGCGCGGGCTGAGCGCCCCCATCACCACCGCAACCCCGCCCTTCTGACGGCGCAGCAGTTCTCCGAGAGCATACAGATTTTCAACCGAAAACCCGACAATCGCCGTCTTGGGAGCCAGTCGGCTTGTCCTTTTCGAACCTGTCCAGGTGAGTTCGCTGAAACGCTCGAAAAACCGGAAACGCGCCTCGGGGACCAGGGCCGCGATCGCCGGTTTCATGCTGTCGGAGCCGAGAAACAGCGTTTCCTTCTGCCCGCGCGCATGCAGCAGCCGGTCGGTGAAGACATGGCCGCGCTCGGGATCGGCGCACAGCTGTATCTCGTCCACCGCCAGGAAATCGGCGCCGATGTCCGTCGGCATCGCCTCGACTGTGCAAACCCAGTAGTGCACCCGCGCCGGCACGATGCGTTCCTCGCCGGTCACCAGCGCCACCACCGAGGGGCCGCGCAGCGCAACCACGCGTTCGTAGACTTCGCGCGCCAGCAGGCGCAGCGGCAGGCCGATCACCCCGGTGCGGTGCGCAAGCATGCGCTGGATCGCGTGATGCGTCTTGCCGGTAT
>JALSRF010000057.1 GCA_026984895.1 Paracoccaceae bacterium | reverse complement strand
GGTGCAGGAGGCGCGCCACGGCATGTACATGGCCGGGCTGCTGCCCGACCGGCTGGCCTATATCGTGTCGAAATCCGAAAAGCTGCACAGCCCGTTCGGCTCGCCGGAAGATTTCCGCAAGACCGTGCGAAAGGTCGAAAAGGACTATGGCGTTGCCATGCCGATCGACCGCGAAAAGGCCGATGTACTGCTGACGGCCACCGCCGAAGAGCTTGAAAACCACCCGCTGGCCATGGCCACCATCGCCCGGGTGCTGAACCACCTGGGGCTGGACTGGACCTATTCGTCGGACGCCTTCGAAGCGACCAATTTCGGCTATCTGTCCGGCAATTCGGAACTGCAGGGCGAGTTGACGGTGCGCCTGATCGACAAGGCGCGCGAGATCGGCGCCAGCATGCTGATCATCCCCGAATGCGGCCACGCCTGGGGCGCCACCCGCTGGGAGGCGGCGCGCTGGTATGGCGCGCCGGTGGATGACGTGCGCGTGCGCCACATCGTCGAGGTGCTCGGCGAGGCGGTGCGCGACGGTAAGCTGAAATGCGAGAAGGTGAACGAAAGCATCACCTACCACGACCCCTGCCAGCAGATCCGGCGCGGCGGGCTGGAATGGGCGCCGCGGGCCATCATCCGCGAGCTGGGCATGGAGTTGCGCGAACTGGATCCACACGGGGTCGAGGCCTTTTGCTGCGGCGGAGGCGGCGGCGTTCTGGCCAATGAGCGCGCCGCGCCCCTGCGCCAGAAAGTGTTTGAAAACATCAAGAAACCCGAGGTCGAGGCCACCGGCGCCAAGCATTTCGCCACCAGTTGCAACATCTGCGAACTGACGCTGGGAAAAGACATCAAGGCCAGCGGCTGGGACAAGCAGATCGAAAGCCTGATCGACCTTGTGGGCACCCACATGATCACCGACGAGCCGCCGCTGCGCAGGCGAAAGGCCGACTAGCCGGATGCGCCGCGCGGGGGCGATCGGCCGCTCGCCGGGCGGCCGGGCAGGAGCGCGCCGATGGGCGGTTGATCTTTCGTCCGCTTGCGCCCACCATGATCCGCGCGGGCCGGCAGGCGCCCGCCGCAACCGCCATCATTGATCGGGGCCGCGATGCCATGAACAGGACCACTGCATCCCTTCCACAGCAGGTGCGCCCGAGCAGGCCGGGGCATGGGGAATTCGGCGAGGGGCTGGCCCTGGCATCGGTGCTGGTGGTGGATGACGAACCGGGGATGCGCAACTTTCTGGTCAAGGTGCTGGGCCCCCATTGCAAGCATGTCGAAGCGGCCGGCGATGTGGATGAGGCCGCGCGGCTGATGGACCGGGCGCATTTCGACATCGTGATCCTCGACAACGTGATGCCCGGCAAGAACGGCGTGGACTGGCTTCAGGAACAGCGCCGGGTCGGCTTTTTTGCCGATGCAATCCTGATCACCGCCTTTGCCGACCTGGAGACCGCCATCCGGGCGCTGCGCGCGGGCGCGGCGGATTTCGTGCTGAAACCGTTCCGCTCGAACCAGATCCTGAACGCGGTGGCGCGCACCATCGACCGCCAGCACCTGCGGCGCGAAAACTACCTGCTGAAATACGAGCTTTCGGCCAGTGCCCTGGCCGGGCGCGGCAACCTGATCGGGCGCTCCGAGGTCATCTCGGAGGTGCGCGCGATGCTGGAAAAGGCCGCGCCGCTGCCCACCCCGGTGCTGTTCACCGGCGACAGCGGCACCGGCAAGGAGATCGCGGCGCGCACGCTGCACGCCATGTCCGAACGCGCGGACAAGCCGTTCGTGCCGGTGAACTGCGCCTCGGTCTCGCCCGACTACATCGCCAACGAACTGTTCGGCGTCGTCGACCTTGACCACTCCAGCACGGGCGAACGGCATGACGGGCTTCTGTTTCATGCGCGCGGGGGCACGCTGTTCTTCGACGAAATCCTGGAAATGCCGGCCGCGATCCAGGGCACCATGCTGCGCATCGTCGAGGAGATGCGCCTGCGCCCGATCGGCTCGACCCGGGAGGTGCCGCTCAACCTGCGCTTCATGTTCGCCACCAACGGCGACCTGCGCCAGGCGGTGGCCGAGGGGCGGTTTCGCGAAGACCTGTATCACCGGATCAACATCTTCCAGGTGCATATCCCGCGCCTGAGCGAACGCAAGGGCGATATCCTGGACCTCAGCGCCATGTTCATGAAGAAATTCGCCAGGGAACTGGGGGTGCCGCCGCTGCCGCTGAGCGAGGGCGTGCTTCTCAAGCTGGCAAGCTACGACTGGCCGGGCAACGTGCGCGAGTTGCGCAACCTGATCGAGCGGTCGCTGATTCTGGGAGAGTTTCCGCCCGAGTTTTCCGATGCCGGCAGCGATGGCTCTCCGGCGGCGCGCGACAGCCTGGCGGCGGTGGAGCGCCGGCACATCCTGAGCGTGCTGGATGACTGCGGCGGAAACCGCGCCGAGGCCGCGCGTCGGCTGGGCATTTCGCGCAAGACCGTCGATCGCAAGCTTGCCATGTGGGATGGCTGAGGAAAAGACCGGATACGCCGGGCGCGCGGGGCCGGACCGCCGCCACCGCCGCCGCCGGTCGGTGCGCATGCGCCTGCTGGCGATCGCGATCCTGCCGATGCTGGTGGTGATGCCGCTGTTCATCGGGGCGGTGGTGGTGAACTGGTCCAGGCGCTTCGACGACCTGCTGATCGCCAAGGTCAACGGAGAGCTGACCATCGCGCACCAGTATCTGGAACGCCTGCGCGAACGGGCCAGCGAACAGGTGGTTGCGCTCGGGGCGTCGAACCGTTTCGCGCGCACCCTGTCGCGGGGCTCGCAACAGGATCTGGCCCGCCTGCTGGAGGCCGAGCGCAAGCGCTTCGGGTTCGATTTCCTCTACTACATCCCGCCCGCCGGCCCATTGGTCACGGCCCCGGCCTTTGCCGCGTCGCCCGAACCCGGGAAATGGCCGGTGGTGAAACGGGCGCTGGCCGGCAGCACGGCGAGCGAGATCGACATTTTCCAGGCCGAGGACCTGGCGTCGATTTCGCCCGAGCTGGCGGCGCGCGCGGCAATCAGGCTGGTGCCGACCAGGGCCGCGGCCCCGGCAACGCGCACGCGCGAAACCCGCGGCATGGTCGTGCACACGGCCGCTCCGGTGGCTGACGGTGGCGGCGCGCTGGTGGCCGGAATGCTGCTCAACCGCAACCTCGACTTCATCGACACGATCAATGCGCTGGTCTATCCCGCGCACAGCCTGACCGAGGGCAGCCGCGGCACGGCCACGCTGTTTCTTGACGATGTGCGGGTTTCGACCAACGTGCGGCTGTTCGAAAACGTGCGCGCTCTGGGCACCCGGGTTTCGCAGGTGGTGCGCGATACGGTTCTGGGGCGCGGCGAAATCTGGCGCGACCGGGCCTTCGTGGTGAACGACTGGTACATCTCGGCCTATGAACCGCTTGTGGACAGTTTCGGCAAACGGGTGGGCATGCTCTATGTCGGCTTTCTCGACAGCCCGTTTCGCGCCGCCAAGCTGCGCACCATCTGGATGGTGGTGGGGGGCTTCGTGCTGGTGCTGCTGCTGTCGGTGCCGGTGTTCCTGCACTGGGCGCGGGCGATCTTCCGCCCGCTTGAGGACATGGTGGGCACCATCGGCCGGGTCGAGGCGGGGGACCTTGGCGCGCGCACCCGGCTGCGCAAGGGCCATGGCGAGATCGGCCGGGTGGCGGATCATCTGGATCACCTTCTCGACCAGGTGCAGGAGCGCGACCGCCGCCTGCGCGACTGGGCCGAGGAACTGGAACAGCGCGTGGCCGAACGCACCCGCGAACTGCGCGAGGCCAACCAGCGCCTGGAGGCCACGACCAAGCAGCTCGTGGTTTCGGAAAAGCTGGCCGCCATCGGCGAAATCACCGCCGGCATCGCCCATGAGATCAACAACCCGATCGCGGTGATCCAGGGCAATCTCGACGTGATCCGCGAACAGCTTGGCGACGAGGCGCTGCCTTTCGAGACCGAATTCTCCCTGATCTACGAACAGGTCCATTCGATCAATATCCTGGTCAACAAGCTGCTGCAGTTCGCCCGCCCCGAAGAATACGCCGGCACCGTCGAACGCCACAACCCGAACGATGTCGTCCATGACTGCATTCCGCTGGTGCAGCATCTTCTTTCCAAGGTGCAGATCGACCTGCAGCTTGATCTGGAGGCCACCGGCATGGTGGCGATCAACCGCACCGAACTGCAGCAGGTGCTGATCAACCTGATCGTGAACGCCATCCACGCGATGCCCGCTGGCGGCAGCCTGCGCATCCGCTCGCGCGATTCCGGCCGCCAGACAACCGGTGGCGTGGAGATCGAGGTCGAGGATACCGGCATCGGCATGGACCCGGAGACGCTGAAAAGCGTGTTCGATCCGTTCTTTACCACCAAGCGCGAGGAAGGCACCGGACTGGGGCTTTCGATCAGCCAGAAACTGGTGATGCGGTCGGGTGGCGAAATGGGGGTGACCAGTTCGCCGGGCAAGGGCACGCGATTCGTGGTCTGGCTGCCCATGGCCGAACTGGAAGCGGCCTGAGGCAGGGCAGGGCAACGGGCGCCCGGTTCCCGGGGCTGCGGCCATGGCGCGCGGGCACGCGCAGGCGTTGCACCGTGCCGGGAACTGGCTAGTATCGGGCGCGAGAGCATCAAGTCGTGCCACAGGCGCCTTTTGGAGAGAACATGTACAAAGACCTGACGGTAGCGGTCCATCTGGGGGCGCCGTATACCGATAACGAGCAACTTACATGGTCCTTGCGCAAAGATGCGGCGGAACTGGCCGAAACCGGCGTGATGACCCTTCGTCCGGCGATTTATCGCAAGAAGGTCAAGGGCTTGTTGCGCAAACTTGAAGGGGCGGTCGCCAGCGCTCAGGACCAGCAGCGCCTGTTGTCGGAGATCATGCGCAAGAGTGAGGCAAAGCGCCTTGTCCTGTCCGACGCCACCTATATGGGGGCGCCGTCCTGGATG
>JALSRF010000056.1 GCA_026984895.1 Paracoccaceae bacterium | reverse complement strand
GAACTGGAACTGCAAAAGGCCCGCCTTGCGCCCGAAGAGATCGCCGCCCAGCGCGAAACGCTTGCCGGAGAGATCGATGCCGCGCAGGCGCGCCGGCGTGCGGCTGCCGACAGTCTTGCCGAAGCCGAAACCGCCTTGCGCGAGGCGGTCGCGGCCGAACGCGAAGCCGAGCGCGCCGCCTCGCAGGCCCGCGAGGCGCGCGCCGGTGCCCAGGCCCGCGCAGAGGCCGCCCGCGAAGCCGTTGCCCAGGCCGCCGAACGCATTGCCGAAGAACTGGACAGCACGCCGGAAGGGCTGCTGGAAACGCTGGGCGCCGCGCCCGACAGGATGCCCGCGGCCGGGGCTCTGGAGGCCGAGGTGAATCGCCTGAAGCGTCAGCGTGACGCTCTTGGGGCGGTGAACCTTCGTGCCGAAGAAGACGCGCGCGAGGTTCAGCAGGAACACGATGCGCTGAACAGCGAGAAGACCGACCTGGAAGAGGCGATCAGGAAGCTGCGCGCGGGCATCGCCGGGCTGAACCGGGAAGGTCGCGAACGCCTGCTGACGGCGTTCGAACAGGTCAACACCAATTTTTCGATGCTGTTCAGGCATCTCTTCGGCGGCGGCGAGGCCAAGCTGGTGCTGGTGGAAAGCGACGACCCGCTTGAGGCCGGGCTGGAGATCATGTGCCAGCCGCCGGGCAAGAAGCTGTCCACCCTGTCGCTGCTTTCGGGCGGCGAGCAGACGCTGACGGCGCTGGCACTGATCTTCGCGGTGTTCCTGGCCAACCCGGCGCCGATCTGCGTGCTTGACGAGGTCGACGCGCCGCTGGACGATGCCAATGTCACCCGCTTCTGCGACCTGCTGGACGAGATGACGCGCCAGACCGAAACCCGGTTCCTGATCATTACCCACCATGCGGTGACCATGGCGCGCATGGACCGGCTTTTCGGTGTCACCATGGCCGAACAGGGCGTCAGCCAGCTTGTCAGCGTCGATCTGAAAGCCGCCGAAAAGATGGTGGCATGAGCAGTACGTGCTTGACTGCGCATACCCGTCAGGGCAACGTCGCGCGAAATTTTGCATGAATTAGGAAGGAGATGCGAATTGACCCCCAGAGGCTTTGCGGCCGCCGCCCTTGCGGCCATGACATTCCTGAGCGCCCAGGTGGCGCAGGCCGGCATCGATGCAAGCGACGCCTCGCGGGTCATGCGCGCGATGCAGGATTTCGGCTTTGTCGCGACCATGGAAAAGGATGAGCAGGGCGACCCGAAGATTGTCAGCCGGGTATCCAGCACCGAGTTCAGGGTCCTGTTTTTCGGCTGCACCGACAACACGAACTGCTCGTCCATCCTGTTTCGGGCGGGTTACGATCTGAAGGATCCCCTGAGCGCGCTGGCCATCAACGAATGGAACCGCCAGAAGAGGTTCACCCGCGCCTACATCGACGACCAGGGCGATCCGTTCCTGGAAATGGATGTGAACATGGCCCTGGACGGCCTGGGCGAAGAGAATTTCCAGGACACGCTTGACTGGTGGCGCGTGTCGGTCGAAGGGTTCGAGGACTTCATCGACTGGTAAGCCGCCGGCGGTCTGGCGGTCTGGCGGTCTGGCGGTCTGGCGGGCCGTGCCGCCGGTTTCGCGCGCTCAGAGCCGGTTCAGCAACTCTGCCGTCGGCCATCCGTCGGCGGGCAGGCCCAGCCGCAACTGTTCGCGTTGCACCGCGTCCCGGGTGCCGGCCCCCAGGATGCCGTCGATCTCTCCGACATCGTATCCGCGCCGCGCCAGTTTCTGTTGCAGCGCCTTCATCTGCGCCAGCGACAGGAGAGGGTCGGGCTGTCCCGCGTCATAGACCGGCGCGCCTTCGATGCGGGTTGCGAAATAGGCGGCTGAAGTGACATATGTGAAGCTCTGGTTCCATTTGAAAAGAACGTTGAAATTGGGATAGGCCAGAAAGGCGGGCCCCTTGCGCCCCATCGGCAGGATGACCGAGGCGCGCAGCGCCGCCGGTCCCAGCCTGCCGGTGCGCGCCTTCACCCCGAGGCGCTGCCACTGTGCCACGGTCAGGGTCTTGCCGACGCCGGTTTTCGACCAGTCGAGCGTGGCGGGCACCGCGATTTCCTGCAGCCAGGGCTGGTTCGCCCGCCACCCCATTGCCTGCAGCATTCTTGCGCCGCTCATCAGCGCGTCCGCGGGCGAGGTTTTCAGCCGCACATGCCCGTCGCCGTCGCCATCGACCCCGTTTTCAAGGATGTCGCCGGGCAGCATCTGCACCATGCCGATTTCTCCGGCCCAGGCGCCCGTGGTGCGCGCCGGGTCGAAGTCGCCACGGCGGTAAAGCTCCAGCGCGGCAAGGACCTGCGGCTGGAACAGTTCCGGCCGGCGGCAGTCATGGGACAGCGTCAGCAGCGAATTCAGCGTGTTGAAATCGCCCTGCACCTGTCCGAAGTCCGTTTCCAGCGCCCACAGCGCCAGCAGCACGCCGCGCGGGATGCCGTATCTGCGGGCGATGCGCCGGAACACCGGGTCCAGTTCCCTGGCGTGCTTTCGGGCCAGGTTCAGGCGATATTTGCTGATGACGCGGCGCGAAAAGTCGATGAAGCTCATGCGGAACACACCCTGCGCCCGATCCGCCTTCAGGGTTTTCGGATCCTGCCTGGCGCCGGCGAAGAACCGTTCGACGGTCCTTTTCGGATAGCCGCGGGCAATGGCTTCGGCCTTCATCTGCGCCAGAAAAGAGGAAAAGGACCCGCCGCAGGGCACCCGGGCCGCGGCCGGCGTGGCAAGCAGGATGGTGCTGGCAACGGTCATGGCAACGGTCGTGGCAATGGCGCTGGCGATGCTGGAAACTCGGGCGGGGAGATTTTGCAAGAGGGGCCTCCGTCTGGTTGCGCCAAACCTAGCAGGCGGTGCGGATCAGACAAGCGCCAGAATGGCGGTGGCGGCCAGGCTCAGCGTCCAGCCGCGCCAAAGCGCGCCGATGCACCGGTCGATGTCGTCGGCGCCGGCGCTGCGGCGGCCCTCGGCGAAGACCCAGGGAAAATCGCGCCTGCGGCCCTCGTAGCTGCGCGGGCCGGCCAGCGACACGCCCAGACAGACCGCCATGGCCGCCTCCGGCCAGCCGGCATTCGGCGAACGGTGCAGCGGCGCATCGCGTCGGATCACCGCCCAGGCATCCGGGCGCAGATGTGCCAGCGCAATCAGTGCCGCGCTCAGGCGCGCCGGCACCCAGTTCAGCGCATCGTCAAGCCGCGCGGCGGCCCAGCCAAAGGATTCATGGCGCGGCGTTCGGTAACCGATCATGCTGTCGGCGGTGTTCACCGCCTTGTAGACCAGCATTCCGGGCAGGCCGAACAGCAGAAACCAGAACGCCGGGGCGATCACGCCGTCGGAAAAGTTTTCGGCCCCGCTTTCGATGGCGGCCCGTGCGACGCCTTCGCGCGAGAGCTCCTGCGTGTCGCGCCCGACGACAAGGGCGACGGCCCGGCGCCCGGCGCGAAGGGACAGGCGCAGCCCGTCGCTTACCGCGCGCAGATGGTCCACCAGCGAACGCTGCGCCAGCAGCACCGCCCCCCCGACAACGCCGATCACCCCGCCGCCGGGCAGGGCCTGCACGATCAGGCCGAACGCCAGCGCGCCGCCGCCAAGCAGGCCCAGGGCCAGGCAGCCCCGTGCCTTTCGGCGCGCGCCCCGATTGAGCTGGCGCTCCAGCCAGGCCACCGCCCGGCCCATCACCACCGCCGGATGCGGCGCGCGCGACCACAGCCAGCCGGGTTCTCCGGCCAGCGCGTCGAGCGCAAGCGCCAGAAACAACATTGCCGCGGTGCTCACAGCGCCGCCTCCAGCCGCGCCCAGCCCTCGGGGCCGGGAAGGCCCAGCCGGATCCAGCTGCGCGAATAGGGGAAGATGCGGCTCCAGACATGATGGCGGGCCAGCCGCTGCTGCACGGTCTGCGCATCGGCCACCTCGTACAGCCGAAACAGCGTCGTGCCCCCCAGCGTGCGGGCGCCGTGCCGGTTCATCAGGGCGTCAAGGCGTGCGCTGTCCCTGGCCAGGCGCGCGCGCGTCGTTTCGGCCCAGGTGCAGTCGTCCAGGGCGGCGGTTGCCACCGCCACGGCCGGTCCCGATACCGGCCAGGGACCGAGCAGGTCCGCCAGGCGCCGCAGGTGGTTGCGCTCGCCGATCGCGAAGCCGAGCCTGAGCCCGGCCAGCCCCCAGAACTTGCCGAAGCTTTTCAGCACGATCACGCCGGGACGCGCGGCCAGCCCGACAAGGCTGGCATCGGGGCAGGTGTCGCAGAAGCTTTCGTCGATCACGCACAGCGGCGCGCCGATTTCGTCGGCCTGCCAGAGCCGCCCGGTCGGGTTGTTCGGATGCACCGCAACCTGCGCCGTGGCGCCGGGGGCCAGTTCCGGCAGCCATTCCCAGCCCTGGGCCCGGAAGGCGGCAAGGTGTTCGTTGTAGGTCGGCTCGGGGATGGCAACCCGGCCGGGCGGGGCCAGCGCCGGGATGCGCGCGATCAGCGCAGATGCACCCGGCGCGGCCAGCACGCAGGCCTCTTTCGGGATGCGCCAGAACCGGCGGGCGGCGGCTTCGAGCGCCTCGGCGGATCCGCTGTCGGGGAGTTCGCGCCACAGCCGCTCGGGGAGCGGCGCGACGGGGTAGGGCACGGGATTGATGCCGGTCGAAAGGTCCAGCCAGTCCTGCCGCGTTCCGCCATGAAGCGCCACCGCCCGGTCCAGTCCGCCGCCGTGGTCGCGCTGCGCTGTGTCCGGGCGCATCGTGCCCGGGCTCATCGGGCCGGCTCCGGGAGCGGATGCAACCGAGAGATGAAATGGCCCTTGACCCCTTGCGGCCACTGTCCGAATGGCACCTGCCCGGTGGTGCTTTCGCAGTGTCGCAGGGCAAAGTCCACGATCGCGCGCGCGCTGTCGGCATCTGGCACAAACCGCCCGAGCGCATAGCTGATCTTTCCGCTGGCCTGGATCGAGAC
>JALSRF010000055.1 GCA_026984895.1 Paracoccaceae bacterium | reverse complement strand
ATGCGTTCGAACCTGGGATCCTGCCTGTCCATCTCCCGGCGTGCCGCTTCGCGCTCGGCATCTCGCACGGAGATCGGATCATCGCCCTTCGCCAGCACCGCCGCCCAGCGGTCGCGCATCTTGCGGGCTTCGGCTAGGGTGATGGCGCTCTGAGGCCCCAGCCCCATGTCGCGTCGTCGACCGAGATACGAATACCGCCACACCCATTTCCCGGTACCTCCTGCTCGGACCAGCATGAGGCCGCCGCCATCGTAGAACCGCCCGTCGCCGGCGTTCTTCACCTGAATGGCCGTCAGTCTATTCCGTTCCCGTCCCACAATTGGTCCCACATCCGAGTCCGCGTTGCGGCCTTCGCCGGTGCGACGGCGTGCGACAGCAACCCTTTCATTCGTTTGGACTATAGGCAGGACGGCGCTCGCCATGCAACGTCATGCGACGGCCAATTGGCGCATCTCCTGGGCACCATTTATCCCGGAACCACTGCCGTTCAGGCGTTTTCGTTCAGGCGTTTTGCGCCGGATCGCGCCTGCCTGAATGACCGAAAACATGGGATTTTTCGTTCCCGACAGGGCGTGCGGCCACGGCCCGGGGCTGCCGGCCGGTCACCATCGCGCTGCGCCGGGAAGGACACCGGAAATCCGAACCGCGAAGCCCGCACCATAGCACCGGCGTTGGCACCGGCGTTGATCGCGAAACGGCGTTTTACCGATGGGAAAGGGAATGGTGCCGGTGATAGGACTCGAACCTACGACCCCATCATTACGAATGACGTGCTCTACCAGCTGAGCTACACCGGCCAACCCGGCGGTTCTTTAGCACCGACCTTGCCCGCATGGTAGACCTATTTTTCGACAATCGCCTCTTTTGGAAGGGTCATCACTTCGCCCATGTCCCCGGTCGAGCCCCCGGCCCGGCCCGCGGACGGGTTCTGCGCGGCGGCCTGGGGTGGCGCGGGTTCGCCGCCGGGCCCATCGCCCCGGGATTGCGGTGCGGGCGCGGCCTCCTGCCCGCCGGTTCCGGCGGCTTCTTCGGTGGAGTCCGGCGATGCGCCCGGCAGGTCCTTGCGCTCGTCGCTCCCCACGATCAGGGGCAGCATTTCGGTCGAAGCCGGCATCGCCACCTCGCCCTCCCTGGGAACCGTCCAGGCCAGAGTATCGAAGCCCCCGCAGTTCGTGCAGACCGGTTCCCAGCGGCTGTGCACGGCATGGCATTTTTCGCATACCCACTGCGGCCCGCGCGAGGCGGTCACCGCCTTTGCCAACCAGCCGCGCACCACCGTATCAGGGCTGCCCTCGGCCCGTTCGATGGCCGCCATCAATGCCAGAGATCGCGCCGTCGGCTCTTTTTCCACCAGATCGCCAATGGCCTTGCGGGCGGCCTCGTAATCCCGGGCCGCAATGTTCAGTTCCGCCAGAAGCATGCGCGTTTCCGGGTGATCGGGCGCCGCCTTGAGAAGCGGCTGGAACCGTTTCAGCCGCGCCCGGGGCTCTTCCTGCGGGACGATGCTGGCAAAGGCCGCGGCAAGATCGGGATGCGGCTGCACCGACCAGGCCTTCTTCAGGATGCGCGCGGCCTGGCGCAACCTGCCATCGGTCATACGGGCCTGCGCGGCCATTACCGCCGCGGGGATCAGGTCTGGCGACAGCCTGTTGGCTTCGATTGCCGCCGCGCGGGCCTGCGCCGACGGCCCGTTGCGAAAAAGGTCGCGCGCATGCGACAGGGCAAGCACCGCGTCGCGCCGCTTGTGCACATCGCGCGGAAGCTGCCCGGTCCTCTTCTTGACCGCAAGCGTATTGCGCGCGCCTTCCCAGTCTTCGTTTTCCGCCTGAAGGCGCAAAAGAGTATCGCCGGTTTCGCCATGCTTCGGTTTCAGGGCAAAGGCGCGTTCGGCCAGCTTCATCGCCGTGTCGGTATCGCCTTCGTCAAGCTTCTGACGCATCAGGCCGCGAATGCCCACGAAACGGGTGCGCTCGTCCGCAAGAAGGCGCTTGTACACCTCGCCCGCCTTTTCCCTGTCCCCGGAAATCTCGGCGGCCTGGGCGGTGACGAGATTCGCCAGTTCGGGGCGTTTCAGAAACTTTTCCGCGCGCGCGGCCTTGGCCATTGCCAGCCGGCCCTCGCCCGCGGCAAGGGCGGTCATGCCATCGGCAAGCGCCTCGTAACCCTTGCGTTCGCGGTTGCGGTCGAAATAGCGCGAGATCGCGGTTTCATCGCCGTTGAGAAAGCGCAGGACAGCACCCAGAAGTCCCAACAGCCTGAGCACCAGCCAGATTGCCAGAACCAGCAGCACCAGGGCGATTGCGGCATGCAGCGGGTCCAGCGTGTATTCCGTGCCGCCAATGGCAATCCTGACGCCCCCGCTCATTTCCGACAGGTATGTGACGCCGAAGGTCAGCGCGCCCACGAACACCACGAACAGGATAATCTTGAACAATGACCAAAGCATGCATGGTGTCCCTATTCTGACAGTTGCGCAACCAGCTTGTCGATTGCCTCCAGCGCACGCTGGCGCGCCGTGGCAAGCTCGACCCAACCGGCCATTTCCTTGCGGCCGGCTTGCGGCAGCGATTCGATTTCGCCCAGCGCCCCCTGCAGATCGCCGTTTTTCAGAGCCGCCTCGGCGCGCGACAGGATGGCGTCCGGGTCGTTGCCCTCCTTCGGTTCAAGAGAGCGCGCGCCAAGCTGCGTTTTCAGAAAGGCGCTCAGGCGGCTGGTCTGCCCGCTTTCCACCTGCGCCCGGGTCGCCGCGACGATGGCCGCGCGGGCAAATTCCGGGAACTTCTCGCGCAGCGTGGCAAGGGTGACGATGCCCGATGCCGCCTGGTCGCGCAGGTCCGCCGGAACATCCAGCCCGGTTGCGGCGATCGCCTGCAGCTCTTCGCCAAACGGCGCACCCGTGTCGGCCGCCGCACGCATGGCCGTAACCGCGGCACGCACGGCCGCCCGTGCCGCCGACTGTTCGGCACTTGCCCGTGCGCTGCCGGCCTCGCGGGCGGCCTGTTCTATGCGGTCCAGTTCGCCCTGGAACATCTTGCGCATGGCCTGCAATTCACGCTGGTATGCCGCGGCCGCATCGGCATTGGCACCGCCATCGGGGATCGGGCGCGCCTCGAGTTCGCCAACACGCGCCTCCAGCGCATCGACTGCCGCGCGCAGATCGCCAAGCGCGCTGCCCGTTTCCTCCTGCCGTTTTTCCACCGCCTCGAGCCGCGGGGACAGGTCGGCCCCGGCAAGATCGCCACGCAGGCTTTCGACATCGGCGCGCAGAGCGTCGAGCGCCCGCCCCTGTTCGGCAAGCGCGGCGGCAAGGCGATCCGTCCTGGACGGCCGGCCGGAAAACGGCCAGTGATCATTGCCAAGATACCAGGCGGCGCCAAAGCCGATTGCACCGGCCAGCAGACCGCCGAGGACCATCGCAAAGAAGGAGCCTTTTCGCGTTTCGCGCGCGTGCTGCCCGTCCGATCCGCCCGGGGCCGGGGTCGAGGCCGGGGTCGGGTTCGGGGTCGGCGCGGGCATGTCCGCCGTCTTCCGATCTGCGGCATTCTTCGCGGCGCCGGCTGCGGGGGCGGTCGCCGGGGCAGGGTCGCGGGCCGGAGCGCTTGCGGGCCGGGGCGCAGACGGCGAATGCGCGCCAGTGCCCGCCGCCCCGGTATCCGCCGCCGTATCCTTCGCCGTATCCGCCGTCCTGTCCGTCGCAGGCTTCCCGGAACGGGCGGCCGTGGCGCGGCTGGCGGATGCGCTGCCCGCTGCAGGACCGGACGGCGCGCGTGGCTTGCGTTTCCCGGGGGCGGCCCCGGGCGCGCGCGCGGCTTCGGCATCCTTTCCGGTCTTGCCGGTTTCGGCGCTGTCCGCCTGCGCCGCATCCGATGCCTTTTTCCCCGGCTTTTTTGCGGTATTGCGCGCCGCGCCGCTCTTGACCTTCCTGGTTACTTGCCTGGCCACGAAACCCTCCCTTGTGCCGCTCCCGGTGTCCGGGTGCGGCGACTCAGCCTACACCTATTCTTGCGCAGACGGCACCTCAAGACCATTGCGCAATTCGCCTCAAGACTTCGTCGCGCATCGCGGCACCGGTTGTGCGGGCCGAGACAAAACGCCCTGCCGCCACCGGGCCGCTCCATGCGTCAAGCGCCGCCTGGCTGATCGCAACCAGCACGAGCTCGGCGCGCGGATTCGCCTTTGCCACGGCCCGGCCCAGAAGAGCAGATGAACGCGGCGAGAAAAGGGGAATTGCCACGGCATTTTCACCGCTGAGTACCGCCACCGCCCGCCGGTTCAGCGCCTGCGCCGGCTGGTCGTAGCACACGGCCGAATGCACCTCGATACCGTATTGTGCCAGGCCCGCGGCAATATCCCCACGGCTGTGAACGCCACGCAGGAACAGCACGGGGCGCGCGGGTTTCATGCGGGCCACGCATTCGATCAGCGATGACGCGTTGCCGTCGGCGGCAACGGCCTCCATGCCCAGGGCGCGGGCGGCGCGGGCCGTGGCTTCGCCGACGCAGGCTGCCCGCCGCCCTGACAGGTTCATTCCGGCCACCGCGCGGACCGCGTTTTGCGATGTGAAGATCAGCAGCTCGTAGGCGTCGGGATCCACCGCGATGTCGCGCGGCTCGATGCGGATGATCGGGGAAATCACCGTCTCCACCTTTCCCAGACTGGCGGCAAAGGCTTCGGATGCCGCCTGTGGCCGTGTGAGCAGGACAATGGGAGACTTGCGTTGCACCGGTCGCTCGTGCTGTTGAATGGGCTGTCCTGCGGTGTTACCTGCCACGGGTAACGCGTGCAACCGGGGTGAAGATGACCAGGGCGATGACCGTTCTCGGGCTGGAAAGCAGTTGCGACGATACCGCCGCCGCGGTGGTGCGCCATCGCGAGGGTGCGCGCGCGCAGATCCTGTCCTCGGTCGTGTCCGGACAGGTCGAGATGCATCGCGCCTTCGGCGGGGTGGTTCCCGAAATTGCCGCCCGCGCCCA
>JALSRF010000054.1 GCA_026984895.1 Paracoccaceae bacterium | reverse complement strand
AATCGCGCCTTCGGGCGATTCTACCAGGCGATCGCCGGTGACAGCGGGCTGACCTATTTGAAACTGGTGATCCTGAACACGCTGAGGGACGACGGTGCTCTTTCGATTTCCGAGCTTTCGGCGCGGGCCGGCGTCGAACCAAACACGCTTTCGCCGCTGCTGAAAAAGATGGCCGGCGTCGGCGTCATCACCCGCGAGCGCGCGCCGGATGACGAGCGCCGGGTGCTGGTCAAGATCACCAAGAAGGGACGCAATCTGCTGGCAAAGGCCGATGAGATGGTGCAGCAGGGATTTGCCGAGCTTGGGCTGGATCAGGCCGAGACCGACCGGGCGGTCCGGTTTCTGCAGGGCGTGCGGGATCGGCTTGAAAAGGCGGACCCGCCGACGCTGGAGATTGACCCGCGCGAGCTTGCCGAGGATTGACGTTGCCCCCGCGGCCCGGCCCTGAAATTGATCGGGGACCAGCCACACACCGGGGCAGTCGCCGGGGCCGGTTACCTGCTAGCCGGCCTTTTGGTCGAGCAGGGCCGCGATGGAGGCGGCGACCTCGTCGATATCGGCCAACCCGTCCACGGGGCAAAGCTTGCCCTTGCAATAGTAATAGCCGATCAGCGGCGAGGTCTTCTTGTAGTATTCCATCAGCCGCTGTTTCAGGCTTTCCTCGTTGTCGTCGGCGCGGCGGATGAATTGGGTGCCGCCGCATTTCTCGCACTTGCCGTCGGCCGGGATCGGCTTGGCAATATCGTTGTAGCCCTCGCCGCATTGTGCACAGGTCGAACGCGCCACGATGCGCGCGACCAGCGCCTCGTCGTCCACCTGCATCTCGATCACGCAGGCCAGCTTCTGGCCAAGCCGCGCAAGCAGCTCGCCCAGCGCGTCGGCCTGGGCAAGCGTGCGCGGGAAGCCGTCAAAGATGAAGCCGGCGCCGTGATCGTCCTTGAGCCGCTCCTCGATCAGGCCGATCACGATCTCGTCCGTGACGAGGTCGCCGCGGTCCATCACCTCGGCCACGCGCCGGCCCATCTCACTGCCCGACTTGCGCGCGGCGCGCAGCATGTCGCCGGTGGAAAGCTGGATCATGCCGCGCTCGGCCACAAGCCGGCGGGCCTGCGTGCCCTTGCCGGCGCCGGGCGGCCCAAGAAGGATAATGTTCATCGTCTGGCTGGCCCTTTCCTGCGGCGCTTCTTGCCGCGCAGTTGTGACTTTTCGATCAGGCTTTCGTACTGGTGCGCCAGCATGTGCGACTGCACCTGGTTGATCGTGTCCATCGTCACCGAGACCACGATCAGCACGGAGGTGCCGCCGAAATAGAACGGCACGCCCAGTTCATTGCGCAGGATCGACGGCAGCATGACCACGGCAGCAAGATAGATCGACCCGAGCACGAGGATGCGGTTGACCACATAGTCCAGGTATTCTTCGGTTCGCTTGCCGGGGCGAATGCCGGGGATGAACCCGTTCTGCTTTTTCAGGTTGTCGGCGACTTCATCGGTCTTGAAGGCGACATTGGCGGTGTAGAAATAGGTGAAAAACACCACCATCGCGCCAAGAAAGGCCAGGTAGAGCGGCTGGCCCGGGCCGAAATAGGCCAGGATGGTGGACATCACCGGCCCGGTCTGCCTGGAAAAGGTGGCCAGGGTCGTCGGCAGAAGCAACAGCGACGACGCGAAGATTGCCGGGATGACGCCGGCCGGGTTGACCTTGATCGGCAGGTGGCTGGACCCGCCGTCGTATACCTTCATGCCCACCTGGCGGCGCGGATACTGGATGTGGATCTTGCGCAGGGCGCGCTCCATGAACACGACAAAGGTGATCACCGCCAGCACCATGATGATCACACCGATGATCACCCCCGGGCTGAGCGCCCCCGAACGCCCCGAGGCAAAAAACTGCGCCGTCGCGCGTGGAAGCTGCGCGACAATTCCCACGAAAATGATCAGAGAAATGCCGTTGCCGATCCCGCGGGCGGTGATCTGTTCGCCCAGCCACATCAGGAACATGGTGCCCCCGACCAGGGTAATCACCGTTGACGCGGTGAAGAACAGCCCGGGATTGCTGGCCAGATCGCCCGCCTCAAGGCTTGCGGCAAGGGCAAATGCCTGGAAAGTGGCCAGGACAACCGTGCCGTAGCGCGTATACTGGTTGATCTTCTTGCGGCCCTGCTCGCCTTCTTTCTTGAGCTGTTCGAGCTGGGGCACCATCGCCGTCATCAACTGGATGATGATCGAAGCCGAGATATAGGGCATGATCCCGAGCGCGAATATCCCCATCCGGCTGATTGCGCCGCCGGTGAACATGTTCAGAAGGCCGCCGATCCCCTGTTGCGCCTGCTCCATGAAATTGCGCAACGCCACCGCATCGATCCCCGGCACCGGGATATAGGTGCCCAGCCGGTAGACGATCAGAAGGCCGATCGTGAACAGGATGCGCTGGCGAAGCTCGGTCGCTTTGCCGAACGCGCCCCAGCTCATGTTGGCGGCCATTTGTTCTGCTGCGGATGCCATGTTTCAGGTCTCTCTTTCGACTGAAAACGCCGCTGAGACGGTTTCCCGATCCAGCGGCGTTTGGAAAACTCTAATGGATGTAAGCAGACAACGCCTGCTTCACAAGCCTTATTCCGCTGCCGCCGGCTTTGTGACACTCAGTGAGCCGCCCGCCTTCTCGACCGCCTCGATGGCCGATTTCGACGCGCCGGTGACCGAAAGCTTGACCTTGGAGGTGATTTCCCCCTTGCCCAGGATGCGCACGCCGTCGAGCTTGCGCCGGATCACGCCGGCTTCGAGCAGGGCGTCTTCGGTGATCTCTTTCTTGGCGTCCAGTTTCTTGGCGTCGATGAATTTCTGCAGGATGCCGAGGTTCACCACCGCAAAGCGTTTGCGGTTGCGGCTGTTGAAGCCGCGTTTGGGCAGGCGCTGGTAGAGCGGCATCTGCCCGCCCTCATACCCGTTGATGGCCACGCCCGAGCGCGACTTCTGGCCCTTGATGCCCCGGCCGCCGGTCTTGCCGGTGCCCGAGCCGACACCGCGGCCGATGCGTTTGCGGGGCCTGGTGGCGCCGGGGTTGTCGCGAAGTTCGTTCAGTTTCATGTCGCTTCCTTTCTTGCCGGATACGACCCCGAAGCGAATGGGCCGACCGCGGCGTGATCATGTGATTCCCGTGGCCGCACAGGGCCACCGGGGGCGTATAGACGCTTGCCGGGGCCGGAGCAAGCGTGACCTTGTGAAGGGCAGCGCGCGCGGGACAGGTGGCGGCGGCGACAGACGGCCCCCGCCCTACCCGTTTTCGCGCTCGGCCATCTTCGCCAGCGTGTCCTTTTCGCGTTCCACCGCGGCCAGGACGATGCGCTTCTGCGCGTCGGGCATGTCCAGTTCCAGTGCCGCGGCGTGGCCATGGCTGGACATCTTGCGCAGGGTCTTGCCGACGATGTCGATCAGCTTGTCATCGTCGTAGTCGGAATACTTGGACACAAAGTCATCCCAGTAATGTTCGAGAAACACCACATCCACCACGTTTTCCAGCGCCTGGCTGTCGGCGTCGCGCTTGAGCCCCTCCTTGCGCAGGAAACGGCCCACCTGGGCGATCTCGTCCTCGGCGTAGCCGTGTTCGGCCATGATCGCGCCGACGAGATCGGCATGCATCTTGCGCAGGGAAAGGCGCCACTTGTTATAGCCTTCGCGCCCCTTGGGCTGGCTGTCACGCGGGATTTCCCAGCGGCGAATGTGCTGGGCGCGCGCGGCGATGCGCAAAAGCTCGGAGGCGTCGGGATACATCCGCTCCAGCGTTTCGGTCATCCGTTCGGCATAGACGCTTTCGAACGGGCGTTCGACACCATCGACGGTGACCCGGCGCGGGTCTTCGGCGTTGGCGGCGTCGATATCGGCGATCACCGCGTTGAAACGGTCGGTCGGGGTGAAGGGCATTGATCGGCTCCTGATTCTGTTCGCGCCCTTCTGTCTAGCAAAAAACGCCCCGGAAATCCGGGGCGCCTTTTGTCACGCTGTCGCGGGATGCCGGTGAGGCGTCAGCCGCGCTCTTCGACGATTTCCACGAGATGCGGGATCTTGTTGATCATGCCGCGCACGCTGGGCGTATCTTCCAGTTCACGCATCTTGTGCATCTTGTTGAGGCCCAGCCCGATCAGCGTCGCGCGCTGGTCGGCGGGGCGGCGGATCGGCGAGCCGATCTGCTTGACCACGATAGTCTTTGCCATCTGACCGTTCCTTTACGCTTCGGCGGCTTCGGCCGCGGGCGCGGCCTCGGCTTCCGGTTTCTTCAGGATGTCGGCGACCTTCTTGCCGCGGCGCTGCGCAACCGAACGCGGCGAGGCTTCCTTTTTCAGCCCGTCGATGGTGGCACGGATCATGTTGTAGGGGTTCTGCGAACCGATCGACTTGGCCACCACGTCCTGCACCCCCAGCATTTCGAACACCGCGCGCATCGGGCCGCCGGCGATGATACCGGTGCCTTGCGGGGCAGTGCGCATCACCACCTTGCCGGCGCCGTGGCGGCCCTCGATGTCGTGGTGCAGCGTGCGGCCTTCGCGCAGCGGCACGCGGATCATCTGGCGCTTGGCCTGTTCGGTGGCCTTGCGGATCGCCTCGGGCACCTCCTTGGCCTTGCCCTTGCCGAAGCCCACGCGGCCCTTCTGGTCACCGACCACCACGAGGGCTGCAAAGCCGAAGCGCTTGCCGCCCTTCACGGTTTTCGACACCCGGTTGATCGCCACCAGACGATCGGCGAATTCCGGCGTTTCATCACGCTGGCGACGACCGCGGTTTCCTGCATCTCTTGCCATTGATCGTCTCCTTAAAACTTCAGGCCGCCTTCACGGGCAGCATCGGCAAGCGCCTTGACCTTGCCGTGAAAGAGGAAGCCGCCGCGGTCGAAATAGCATTCGCTGACCTTGGCCTTTTTCGCCCGCTCCGCAATGGCGGCGCCGACCTTGGCCGCGGCCTCGAGGTTGTTCTTGCCGACCACGCCAAGCGCCTTTTCAAGCGACG
>JALSRF010000053.1 GCA_026984895.1 Paracoccaceae bacterium | reverse complement strand
CGACCCGCTGAAAGCGCTGGTCCACCAGCACGCGCAGGATCTTGGACTGGGTGCCCAGCGGCATGTCCGCAACCTCGTCGAAATAGAGCACCCCGCCGTTGGCCTGTTCGAGATAGCCTTCCTCCAGCCCGCGCGCGGGGCTTTCGCGGCCGAACAGCACCTCTTCCATGCGCTCGGGTTCGATCGAGGCGGCGTTGACGCACACGAAGGGCGCCGCAGCGCGGTTGGAATGGGCGTGGATGTAGCGCGCCGCCAGTTCCTTGCCCGCGCCGGCCGGGCCGGTCAGCATCACCCGGCCGTTCGACCGGGTCACCTTGTCCAGCTGCGACTTCATCGCCTTGAAGGCGGCGCCCGACCCGACCATCTCGGCGCAGGTCGCCTCCTTGCGCCTGAGCGCGACGTTTTCGCGGCGCAGCTTGCTGGCCTCCATCGCCCGGCGGATCACCACCAGAAGCTGGTCGATATTGAACGGTTTCTCGATGAAGTCATAGGCCCCCTGCTTGATCGCGGCGACGGCGATCTCGATGTTTCCATGTCCGGAGATGATCACGATCGGCACCTCGGGCCAGTCGGTCTTTACCGCCTTGAGAATGTCGATCCCGTCCATGTTGCTGTCTTTCAGCCAGATATCGAGGATCATCAGCGACGGCGGCTCGCTTCTGACCGCGTCCATGCACTGCTCGGAATTCGCCGCCAGGCGGGTGCTGTAACCTTCGTCCTTCAGAATGTCCGAGATCAGTTCCCGGATGTCGCGTTCATCGTCCACAATCAGAATGTCACCCATGACGCAAAGTCCTCATTTGACAGGTTGCTGCAGTATCGCGTGTTCTCGCCGGGCGGTCCGGCGCCCCACGGGCAGACGTATTTCCGCCCGTGCCCCCCGGTGTTCCGAGGCCGGATCGAACGGTTCGGCGTCCGTCAGGACAAGGCGGCCGCCGTGTTCTTCGATGATCTTGTTGACGATCGGAAGGCCCAGCCCCGTGCCCGCGGCCCGGGTCGTCACATAGGGTTCGAACAGACGCGCGCGATCGGCCGGCAGACCGATCCCGTTATCGGCAATGGCGATCAGCGCCTCGTCGCCGTCGAGGCGCAGCGAAACGCGGATTTCTGGCGAAAACACGTCCCCGTTTTTCTTCCGGCTTTCAATGGCTTCTCCGGCGTTCTTGATCAGATTCGTCAACGCCTGGCTGATCATCGTCGCATCCACATCGGCGGGGATCGGCGCCTTGGGCAGGCGGGTGACGATCCTGACCTCGGGCTGGCCGCCCTGCTGCAGCAGCACCGCGTCCGAGACCAGGCTGGCCAGGTCCTCCTGCCGGCGTTCCGGCTCGGGCATCCTGGCAAAGCGCGAGAATTCATCAACGATGCGCCGCAAGTCATTGGTCTGGCGAATGATCACGTCGCAATACTGCACAAGGTCGTCGCCCTCGTCGCCCAGCCGGGACGCGAACTTGCGCTTCAGCCGCTCGGCCGAAAGCTGGATCGGCGTCAGCGGGTTCTTGATTTCGTGGGCGATGCGCCGGGCGACGTCGCCCCAGGCCGCCATGCGCTGCGCGCTGACCAGATCGGTCACGTCATCGAAGGCCAGCACGTAACCGGCCAGCCCGCCCTCGGCGTTGCGCATGGTCGCGATGCGCACCAGCAGGGTTTCCTGCTTGCCGTTGCGCACCACGCGGATCTCCTCCTGGCCGACCTCCGCGCGCGAGCTTTTCAGGCGCTCGAACAGGGTTTCGAACTCTGCCGCCGCCAGCCCCAGCCCGGTCCCCGCCGGCGGGGCTTCGGGCAGGCGCAGCAGGCGTTCGGCCGAGCGGTTCATGAAGGTGAGGCGGCCGTCTTCGTCCAGCCCGATCACCCCGGAGGTGACCGAGGACAGCACCGAATCGAACAGCCGGCGGCGGGCCTCGATCTGGCGGGTATTCTCCAGCAGCGCCTCGCGCTGCACCTTGAGTTGCCCGGTCATCTGGTTGAACAGCCGGCCCAGCATGGCGATCTCGTCGTCGCCCTCTTCCTCGATCACGCGCACGTCCATGTCGCCGGCACCGACCCTCTGCGCCGCTCCCGCCAGCCGGCCGACCGGCCGCGACAGGCGCTCGGCGAACCACATTCCCAGCCAGATCGCCGCCAGGATCAGGATCACCGCAAAGCCCAGATAGAGCAGCCCGAACTCGAACAGAAGCTTGCCGCGTTCGCTTTCCAACTGGTTGTAAAGCCGCACCGTCTGCTGCGTTTCATCAAGCAGGTTCAATATGTTGCCGTCCACAGTTCGGGTAACGTAGAGGTAGCGGTCGGCAAAGCCGTCAAGGGCCACGAGGGCGCGGAATTCGTTGTTGTCCCAGTCCTGTATGACCACGGTTTCCCCCGCCGCGGCGCGCGAGATCTGGGTCGGGCTGGGCTGCTCGTAGCCGAACAGGTAAGAGCGCTCGCCGCGCGCGCGGATGCGGCCCGCGCCGTCGATCACATAGGCTTCCTTCAGGCCGCGCTGGATCTGCACCTGCCCCTGCCCCAGATACTTGCGGATCTCGCTGTCCGACAGCAGCACCTTGGCGCGTTTTGCCTGGCTGAGAAAATTGCCGAGGATTCTGGCGTCCGTGATCAGGTCGTGCCGGTGTTCGGCCTCGTAGGCCTGCGCCGCGGCCAGCGAGTTTCCCACCACCTGCCGCACGCGTTGCGAAAACCAGCCCTCGAGCCCGACGTTCACCGTGAGCGCGGCGAAGACCGCCACCAGAACCGTGGGGATCAGCGCCATCAGCGCGAATACGCCGGTCAGACGCAGGTGCAACCTGGAGCCGGCCGACTTGGCGCGCCGCGCGGCGATCATCCGCACCACCCGGTGCATCACCAGTGCCGCGACCACCAGCACATAGACCAGGTCCGCCAGCAGCACCAGGCGCAGTTTCGGCGAGGTCGCCGCCTCCTCCAGCGGACCGAGAATCAGGAAGGTGGCCAGTGCCAGGATCGGGCCCAGAACGAACAGCGTGATCGTGGCCGCGCTCTGAACACGCCGCTGCCGCCTGAGCCGCGCCAGGCGTTGCCATGTCCCCGCTCGGACAGAAGCCCGCACGATCACCCCTCTTTTCCGCCGCCTTTCGCGGCACTGCCGCCGGGTGGCTTGACCGACTGACGCCGATTTGCCACGCTATTGTTGCCCTTTTACATCAACTTGCGGCGCCGTGTCACGCGGATATCCAGTTCGGTGATCTTCTTTCGCAGCGTATTGCGGTTGATGCCAAGCAGTTCGGCGCATCGCGCCTGGTTGCCGCCGGTCGCCTCCAGCGCGATCTCGATCAGGGGCAGTTCCAGCCCGCGCAGCACGCGCGCATAAAGGCCCGCCGGCGGCAGCGCGCCGCCGTGCAGATCGAAATAGCGGCGCAGGGTCCTTTCCACGCAGGCCGAAAGCCCTTCGCCGGCGCCGGCGCGGTTGTCCGGGGCCGGCTGCTGGGCCAGCGCGGCTTCGGCTTCGGCGGCGCTTATCTCGGCCTCGGGCGATGTCACCACAAGGCGGCGGATGGTGTTTTCCAGCTGACGCACGTTGCCCGGCCAGCTGAAGGCGCGAAACGCGGCACGTGCCCCCTTCGAGAAACTGCGAAGAGGCTGCCCCTCGCGCGCGGCGCGCGCCAGGAAATACTCGATCAGGATGCCGATGTCGTCCACCCGTTCGCGCAGCGCCGGCACGGTGATGTGAACCGCGCCCAGGCGGTAGAACAGGTCCTTGCGGAACGTCCCCTCCTGGAGCCGGGCGCTCAGGTCGTCCTGGTTGGTTCCCATCACCCGCGGCGGGTTGTCGCCAAGGCTGTCGAGCAGGCGCACGACCCGGCCCTGCGCTTCGGCGCTCAGGTCGCCGATCTCGTCGAACAGAAGCGTGCCGCCGCCCGCGCGCGCCAGCAGCGCCGCGGCCCCCTCGGCGGTTTCCAGATCGCCCGCCCCCGCGATCACGAAGGGCAGCGCGCGCCGGTCGGAATAATCGTGGATCGCCCGGGCGATCAGCGACTTTCCGGTGCCGCTTTCGCCGATGATCAGCACCGAAAGGTCGGTGTTCATGACCCGCGCCACCAGCCGGTACAGGTCCTGCATCGCCGCCGTGCGCCCCACCAGCGGCAGGTCGTCGCCGGTGGCCTCGTCGGCGGGCGCGGCAGCCGGGCGCCGGCGGCGGGTTTCGAGGGCGCGCGCCGAGCGTTTCATCAGGTCGGGCAGGTCGAACGGCTTGGGAAGATAGTCGTAGGCCGCGGCCTCGGCAGCCTGGATCGCGGTCATGATGTTGTTTTGCGCCGAGATCACGATTACCGGCAGTCCGGGGCGCATCTCGGCGATGCGCGGCAGCGCCTCGATCCCGTTGCCGTCGGGCATCACCACGTCGCTGATCACGAGATCCCCCCGGCCCTCTTCCACCCAGCGCAGCAGCGTCGCCATCGACGAGGTGGCATGAACCTTGCAGCCGGCGCGCGTAAGCGCCTGGGTCAGGACCGTGCGGATCGTGCGGTCGTCATCCGCCACCAGAACCGTGCCGTCCATCTCTAGTCCTCCCGCTTGTCGCGCGGTCCGCCGCCGCGCATCCCGCCATCCATCGCTCCGCCGCGCATCCCGCCATCCATCGCCCGGTCCCGTTCCCCGCCGTCGCGTGCCCCGTTGCCCGCCCCGGTCTGGCGCGCGGGCTCGGCCACGGGCAGGGAGATGCGAAACACCGTGTGCCCGGGTTCGGATTGCACCGTGATCCAGCCCTCGTGTTCGGAAATGATCTTGCTGACCAGCGCCAGGCCCAGCCCGGTGCCGTTCTCGCGCCCCGATACGAAGGGTTCGAAGATGTCCTGCGCGATCTCCGGCGGCAGGCCCGGTCCGTCGTCGATGATCTCGATCTGAAGCGGCAGGCGCGCGGCGGTTCCGTCCTGGCGCCGCAGCCGCAGGCCCAGGTCGTAGAAGGTGCGGATGCGAATGTTGCCGCCGGCCTCGCCCGCCGCCTCGGCCGCGTTCTTCAACAGGTTCAGCACCACCTGTATCATCTGGTCGCGG
>JALSRF010000052.1 GCA_026984895.1 Paracoccaceae bacterium | reverse complement strand
CTGGCCCGAGTTGAACCAGATCGCATCCACCAGCCCCTCGATGGCGCTGTCGATATCGGCATCGTCAAAGACGATGTAGGGCGACTTGCCGCCCAGTTCCAGCGTCAGCGCCTTGCCGCTGCCCGCTGTCGCCTCGCGGATGCGCCGGCCCACGGCTGTCGAGCCGGTAAAGGCGATCTTGTCGATATCCGGGTGGTTGACGATGGCCTCGCCCGTGCGCCCGTCGCCGGTGACGATGTTGACCACGCCCTTTGGCAGCCCGGCCTCCTGGCAGATCTGCGCGAACAGAAGCGCGGTGAGCGAGGTATATTCCGCCGGCTTCAGCACCACCGTGTTGCCCATGGCAATCGCCGGGGCGATCTTCCATGAGAGCATCAGCAGCGGGAAATTCCACGGGATGATCTGCCCGCAGACGCCAAGCGGTTCGGCATCGGGCAGTTCGGCTTCCATCAGTTGCGCCATGCCGGCGTGGTAGTAGAAATGGCGGATCACCAGCGGGATGTCGATGTCGCGGCTTTCGCGGATCGGCTTGCCGTTGTCGAGCGTCTCCAGCACCGCGAAAAGCCGGGCGTTCTTCTGGATCAGCCGGGCCAGCGCGTAAAGGTAGCGCGCGCGTTCGTGCCCCGACCGGCGCGCCCAGCGCGGCTGCGCCCGGCGCGCGGCGGCAACGGCGGCATCCACGTCCTCGGGCGACCCCTGGCTGATCTGGGCCAGCACCTCGCCGGTGGCCGGGTTGCGGCTTTCGAAACAGTTGCGCGGCGCGGTGAATTCGCCACCGATGAAATGGCCGAACCGGTCGCCGCCATCCACAAGCCAGGCCAGCGCATCGGCGGCACTTTCGGGGGCCGGGCCGTAGTCCATGGTTTCGAGTATCTCTGGCACGTTCATTGTGTCGATCCGGCGTTTGGGGCGCAGCCCGAGGGATTGATGGTCCGTTTTGTCGTCGCCGGGTGGCGCGCAAGGTTTGGGGCCGAGCGCAGCGGGCGGGGTACGAACCCATCGCCGCAATTCGGGCAGACCCCGTGCAGGACATCCGAGGCACAGGTTGCGCAGAAGGTGCATTCAAAAGTGCAGATCATTGCACCGGGTTGATCGGCGGGCAGATCACGCTCGCAGCATTCGCAGGAGGGGCGCATTTCCAACATGTTCTGTCCTATCCCATCGGGTGGCGCCAGCGGGCCGAATACCGCCCGGTGACGTGGTGTTCGATCTGCCGCTCGATATCGCCCAGAAGCGACGAGGCGCCGAAGCGGAACAGGTCTGGTTGCAGCCAGCGGGTGCCCAGTTCGTCCTTGATCAGGGCGAGGTAGGTCAGCGCGTCCTTGGCCCTGGAAATGCCGCCCGCGGGCTTGTAGCCGATCTTGTAGCCGGTGCGCTCGCCATAGTCGCGCAGCGCCCGGATCATGGTCAGCGAGACCGGCAGCGTGGCGTTTACCGGCTCCTTGCCGGTCGAGGTCTTGATGAAATCGGCGCCCGCCATCATGCACACCAGCGACGCGCGCGCCACGTTGCGCAGGGTCGCCAGTTCGCCGGTGGCGAGGATGGTTTTCATATGCGCATCCCCGCAGGCTTCGCGAAAGGCGCGCACCTCGTCATAGAGCGCCTGCCAGTTGCCCATGAGCACATGGCGGCGCGAAATCACGATGTCGATCTCGCTGGCCCCCGCCTTCACGCTTTCGCCGATTTCCGCGACGCGCAGCTTGAACGGCGACAGCCCCGCCGGAAAACCCGTGGAGACAGCCGCGACCGGGATGCCCGAGCCCTCCAGCGCCGCGACAGCCGTGGGCACCATCTCGTGGTAGACACAGACCGCGCCGGTGGTCAGGCGGGTGACGCCAAGCGCGTCAAGCAGATCGGGGCGCACAGGCGCGCGGGCCTTGGCGCACAGCCGGCGCACCCGCCCCGGCGTGTCGTCGCCCGAAAGCGTGGTCAGGTCGATCAGCGACACCGCTTTCAGCAGCCAGGCAGCCTGAAAGTCCTTCTTGACCGAGCGGCGCCCAGGCAGCGTCGCCGCGCGGCGTTCGATGGCCGAGGTATTGGCCTGAACCGAGGCCACCCAGTCCATGTCCAGCGCCATGCCGGGGTTGCGCACCGGCTTGACCTGCGCAAGCCGGGCAGGCCGCGTCTTTTTCTTTTCGATCTGCACTTGGCCCTCCGGGCATGTCGGGGAAATCTGCCACGAGGCGGCCCGATTGGCAAGTTTCTACCAACCGGTCAAGCGGTTTTTCCAGGTAGCGAAACCGGCGGGCGGGCAGGGCGCTTCGGCCCGCGCGGCGGCCAGCATCAGCATGTAGAGCAGAAACGACATGAGCTGGTCCACGAAGCTTGTGGAAAAGGTCACCGCAAGCAGCAGCGACAGGCCGAAGGCATTGCACAGCAGGCGCGTGTAGCGGTCGGTTGCGGTGGCGCCGGGCAATCGCCTGTGCATGCGAAACAGCCCGGCCAGCACCAGCAGGAAGGCCGCCAGACCGAAGAGGCCGCCCTCGAAAAAGGTTTCCAGGAAGATATTGTGCATTTCCAGCGAGAAATAGCTGGAGTCGGCCGATTGCCCGGGGCCGAAACCCAGGATCGGCTGCTCCAGCGCCTGGTGAAACCCGAGGCTCCAGTTCACGATTCGCCAGGAAATCGAATTGTCGATGTAGCGCCAGTCGAACACCATGTCCGATAGCGAAAAATTCGCAAGAAAGACCGGCAGGCTGGCCAGGTCGGAAAACCGATCGGACGTGGCCAGCAGGGCCGTGCCCGCAACCAGCCCGCCGAATCCCAGCAGTATCCGGCGCGCCATCGGTCCGCTCAGCAGCAGCGGCGCAACCACGACGAGGGCCGCCATCACCCAGGCGGTGCGCGCATAGGTCAGGTAAAGCGCCAGCACTCCAAGGGCCATCAGGGCCGAATGCGCCGCGCCCGCGCGCCGGCCCAGGCGGGCGCGGGCGATCTCCAGCCCGACCAGTGCTGCGACCGTCTGGATGGCGAAGGATACCGGATGCACGTCGCTGCCGATCGCGCGCTGCGCCTGGAACTTGCCCGCTTCGACGAAACCGTGCCCGGTGCTCACCTGCCAGACGGACAGCATCGCGCCCAAGGCGACGAACGCCGCGAACAGGCGGTAGAGCAGGCGCAGCGCCGCTGCGTTGCGCAGGTAGATGGCGGCGGCATTGGCAAACAGCGCATAGAGGATCAGCAGCGAAAGAAGCGCCAGCGTGTCGATCATCCTGACATGCGGGTTGGCCGCCAGCGAAAGCGTGCCGGTCGCGAACCAGGCCAGGGCCCCGGCAACGAACAGCGCCGTATCCCTGGCCAGGCGCATCCGGCGCAGGAACAGGAGCGCCAGCAGGCCGAGCATCAGCAGCGCTGCGCCCTGCGACGCGAAGGGGGCGCCGAAATTCTCGACGATCCCGGCAAGCCAGCGCCCCACGAACAGGGCCAGAACGGCCAGCGGCTCGGCCGCCATGACGCCGGCGCGCGCGCCGGGCAGGCGGCTGGCCGCGATCATGGCTCCGCTCCGGGGGCCGGCGCCGCCGCCGCCACAGGCGCAGCAGGCATGCCGGGCGCAGGGACGGCGGGTGCCGCAGGCGTCACAGGCGCAGCGGATGCGGCAGGCGCAGCGGCCGCCCTGACGGCGGCGGCGATGTCGCATCTTGTTCCCAGGCGCCGGCGTGCGAGATCCCAGAACAGGCCCTTGCGCAGCAGCGATGCGCACAGAACCCCGGCGGCCACCCCGGGCGCCCCCATGGCAAGGGCGCCGGAGACCAGGCATCCGGCCCCCAGGATCAGTGCGACGATGCTGGCCCGCATCGCGGCCCGATGTTCGCCGGCCATGTTCAGGGCAATGTCCGTCGGGCCGGCCGCGGCATTCACGAGGCGGGCCAGGATCAGCAGGCGCAGCACCGGTGCGGCTTGCGCAAACCCGTCGCCGAACAGCCCGAGGATCGCCGGCGCGCCCACAAACAGCCCCAGCCCCAGAACCGCCGTCGGCAGGGTCGCCTTCAGGGTTGCGCGATGCACCAGTTCGGCGAAGCGCGATGCTTCGCCCCGTTGCCACAGGTCGGCCAGCGCCGGGCCGAGCACCACGTTGTAGCTGGTCAGCAGGAAGGCCAGCAGCATGGCCAGACGGTTGGCCGCAAAATACAGCCCGGCCGACCGCGCCCCGGCAATGATGCCGACCAGCGCGATATCGCCATAGGACAGGAAGATGTTGGAAACCGAGCTTACCCAGAAGGAACGCGCGGCCTGCGGCCAGTCGCGATCGACCGGGCGCACCGGAAATGGCGCGGCCGCAATGCCGGTGGCACGATAGAGCAGCGCCGTCTGGGCCAGGCAGATCGCAGCCAGGGCAAGCCCCAGCACCAGCAGAACCGCAACCGGCGTGAGCGGGGCAACCGTCGTCATCAGCGCCGCGGCCAGCAGCACGCTGGCGCGCCAGAACACCTCCTTTGGCAGAAGCGAAAGCGCAAGATGGCCGCTGGCGCGCGTCAGATGCGCGACCATGTCGCTCCAGCCGACAAGCGGGACAAGCAACAGCCCGGCCAGGATTGCCGGCGGCGAAAACCCGTCAAGCCAACCGGCATCTGCCAGAACGGCTGCCGCCGGCAGCGCCACGATGGCAACAGCCGCGGCGCCGCCGGTGGCCCGGCGCAGCGCCCAGCCGGAAAACCGGCAAAGCGTTGCCTTCGCGTCCCGGCTGCCGGCCAGCGGCGGCACGAAACGCAGGGCCGCCATTTGCGCCCCGCGCGCTCCCAGAACCGACAGGAAGGTGGCAGCGGCCAGCGACACGCCCACGATGCCGAAGCCCTGTGCCCCCAGCAACCGGGCCATGGCAACGGCAAAGCCATAGCCGGTGCCGGCCGCCAGAAGCTTGATCGCCAGGGCAAGCCGGGCGCGCGACACCAGCATCAGGGCGGAAACCGGCGCAGGCGAGGGCGCGTGTGAAACCGTGGACATCGGGTATTCCGTTCGCTTGGTATTGGTGAACGTATCCTTAACGAATCCTGATTAACGTATTGTTAAACGGT
>JALSRF010000051.1 GCA_026984895.1 Paracoccaceae bacterium | reverse complement strand
AGCCCGCCGCCGGCCCCGGCCATGTTGGTGACCTGCACCGGCTGGTCCACCACGCCGATGTCATACATGATCTTGCCGATCTGGCGGCAGGTGAAATCCCAGCCGCCGCCGGGATTTGCCGGCGCGATGCACTCGGTCGCGCTGGCGGTGCCGGCGGCACCGATGCCCAGAATCGCACTGACGGCCAGCGCCTTGAAAAAACGTTTTTTCATGGTTTCCTCCCATTTGACTCGGCGGTCGTTGCCGCCCATGCTGCCAGTCAAATCCACCAACCTGACACCAACCTGACACGGCCGCGAAAAACCGACATCATGCGTTTCCTGCTGATCGAAGACAACGAACGCCTTGCCAGTGCCATTGCCGAACGGCTGCGCCTGGACGGCCATGCGGTGGATCACGCGACCACGCTGAGCGCGGCGCGCGAATGCCTGGATGCCGCCGCGTTCGACCTGATCCTGCTGGACATCATGCTGCCCGACGGCGACGGGCGGCAGTTCCTGGCCGGGCAGCGGCGGGCAAGGAATGCCATTCCGGTAATCGTGATCACCGCGCGCTCGGCGGTGTCGGACCGGGTCAGCCTGCTGGACCTGGGCGCCGACGACTACATCACCAAGCCGTTCGAGTTTTCCGAACTCGAGGCGCGCTGCCGGGCGGTGCTGCGCCGGCGCGGCGGCAGTGCCGCAAACCAGACCAGCTTTGCCGGAGTGACGCTGGACGCGACCCGGGGCAGCCTGAACACGGGCCGGCGCATCGAGACGCTGCGCAACCGCGAACTGCGCCTGCTGGAAGTGCTGTTCAACGCCCCCGGGCAGGTCTTTTCCAAGGCGCAGCTGATGGACCGGCTGTTTTCCTTTTCCGAGGATGTTTCCGAAAACGCGATCGAGGTCTACATCGCCCGGCTGCGCAAGCGCCTGGGCGGAACGGATGCGCGCATCGAAACCGTGCGCGGCCTGGGATACCGCCTGGTGGGACCACGATGAGCGGGCGGCGGAACGAGACGAGCGCCACCACCGCCCGGGGCTCGATCCGCCGCCAGCTGTTCGTGCAACTGCTTGCGGTGGCGGCGATCCTGTCGCTGGCCTTCTTTCTGATCGTGCGCGAAGTCGCCGGGCGGGTTGCCGAGGCCACGCAGGACGACATCCTTGCCGCCTCGGCCACCTCGATTGCCGATTCGCTGCGCTTCGAGGGCGGCGAGGTCACGCTGGACCTGCCCTATTCGGCGCTCTCCATGCTGGGCACGATCAACGAGGACCGGGTGTTCTACCGGATCGTGGCCGACGGGCGGACCCTCACCGGCTATGACGACCTGCCCCAGGCCCGCCCCTCCGCGACCGCGCCCCGGCCCCAGTTCGCCACCTTCGACTACCGCGGCGACCGGGTGCGCGCGGTGACGCTGCTGCGCCCGGTGGGCAGCGGCAGCACGCCGGTTCAGGTGGCGGTGAGCGTGGCGCAGACCCGCCTGGGCATGGCGGCGATTTCGGCGCGCATCACCTCGATCGCCACGGCAATCGGGGTCGGGTTCTTCGTGGTGGCAACGGCCCTCAGCCTGCTGGCGGCGCGCTCGGCGCTCAGCCCGCTTGCGCGGATGACGCTTTCGGTCACCCGGCGCGGGCCGGCGGACCTGCGCCCGCTGCGCACCGCCGCGCCACGCGAACTGGTGCCCTTCGTCGATGCGCTCAACGGTTTCATGGCGCGTCTGCGCACCGCGCTCGGCCAGTCGGAAGACTTCATCACCGAGGCCGCGCACCGGGTGCGCACGCCGCTGGCGACGCTGCGCGCGCAGGCCGAGGTGACCTATCGCAAGCTGGAGCGGCCCGAGCACCGCCAGGCGCTGCGGGAAATGATCCGCGCCATCGACGAAAGCGCGCGCTCGGCCGGGCAGATGCTGGACCATGCCATGGTCACGCTGCGCACCGACAGCGTCGCCCATGAAACGGTCCGCCTGGACGAACTGGTGCGCGAAACCTGCGACCGGTTCGCCCCCACCGCCGGGCTGAAGGATATCGAGATCGTCACCGAACTGCCGCCCGCGCCGGTGGTACTGGCGGGCGATCGCATCCTGTTGCAGAACGCGCTGCACAACGTGCTGGACAATGCGGTGAAATACAGCCCCGCCGACAGCACCATCACGGTGCGCCTGAGCGCCGAGCCCGGCGCGCCGCGCCGGGTGCGGCTGAGCGTCGCCGACCAGGGGCGCGGCTTTGACGGACGCGACCTGAAACAGCTGACCCGCCGCTTTTCGCGCGGCTCCAATGTCGGCGATATCGTCGGGTCCGGCCTGGGCCTGACCATCGCCGACGAGGTGGCCCGCGCCCATGGCGGCCACCTGGACATTTCCGAAAACAGCCCGGGAGCCGGAGCATGCATCGCGCTTGTCTTGCCATCTGCCTGAACGCGGTTCTTGCCGTTGCCTGCGTGCTGGCCGGCACCGGTGCCGGGGCGGCCTTCGAAGCCGAAGCGCGCAAGTTCTACCCGGCCCCGAACGCGCCCCCCGGCGCCCCGGCACAGACCGGCGCGCCGGCGGCCCCGGATGCCGCCGGGCGGGCGCTGCGCATCATCTCCACGGCCGATCTCGACGCGTTCGAACCCATCATCCTGGGCTTCCAGGCGGAAAACCCGGACATCGCCGTCGACTATACCATCGCCAGCACCTCGCAGCTGATGCGCGCCATCCACGACGAGGGCGCGGTTTTCGATCTCGCCATTTCCTCGGCAATGGACCTGCAGACCAAGCTGGCCAATGACGGTTTCGCCCAGGCCTACCGCTCGGGCGCGACCGATGCGCTGCCGCAATGGGCGCGCTGGCGCAACCAGGTTTTCGCCTTTACCCAGGAGCCGGCGGTGCTGATCCTGTCCGAAAGCGCGTTTGCCGGCATCGCCATCCCGCGCAATCGCGAGGAGCTGATCGCGCTCCTGCGCGACAATCCCGCGCGCTTTCGCGGGCGCATCGGCACCTACGATGTGCGGGTCTCGGGCTTCGGGTACCTGATGGCCACCCAGGATTCGCGCAATGCCGAAGCCTACTGGCGGCTGATGGAGGTGATGGGACGGCTGGAGGCGCGGCTCTACTGCTGTTCCGGGGACATGATCCGGGATGTGGCGGATGGCCGGCTGGCGCTGGCCTACAACGTGCTGGGCAGCTACGCCAGCGCCCGGATCGCCGAAAACGCGCCGGGTGTGCGCATCGTCCAGTTGAACGATTTCGTCAACGTGATGCTGCGCACGGTCACGATCCCTGCCGGGGCCCGGCATGTGGACAGCGCGCACAAGATGGTGGATTTCCTGGTGACCCTGGGCCAGAGGCCCGAACTTGCGGCGCGCTCCGGGCTGCCGCCGATCGACGACCGGGTGCTGCGCGCCAACAACGCCATGCGCCCGATCAGGCTTGGCCCGGGGCTGCTGGTGTATCTCGACAGCCAGAAACGGCGCAACTTCCTGCGCAGCTGGACAAGCTCTCTGGTGCAGGAATAGCCAGGCGCCAGGCCCCCGGGCGCAGACCCGCTGCGGGCCGCCCGCCCGCGCCGGCGCACCGGCGCACCGGCGCGCCTCGCCCTGACCCCCAGCCCTGGCCCCCTCGCCCTGGCCCCGGCGCCTCGCCCCGGCACCCTGCCGCCGCGCGCGGCCGCGTCCCGCGGGCCTGCCGCCTGCCCCCTCTCCCGGGCCTGTCGCGCGCGGGTCAGAAAAACGCCTGGATGCCGGTCTGCGCCCGCCCCAGGATCAGCGCATGCACGTCATGCGCGCCCTCGTAGGTGTTCACGGTTTCAAGGTTGCACATGTGGCGCATCACCTGGAACTCTTCGGAAATGCCGTTGCCGCCGTGCATGTCGCGGGCCTGGCGGGCGATGTCCAGTGCCTTGCCGACGTTGTTGCGCTTGATCAGCGAAATCATCTCGGGCGCCGCGGCGCCCTGGTCCATCAGCCGGCCCACCCTGAGCGCCGCCTGCAGCCCCAGGGCGATTTCCGTCTGCATGTCGGCCAGCTTCTTCTGATACAGCTGCGTGCCGGCCAGCGGCTTGCCGAACTGGGTGCGCTCCAGCCCGTACCGACGCGCCGCATGCCAGCAGAATTCGGCCGCGCCCAGCACCCCCCAGGCAATGCCATACCGCGCCCGGTTCAGGCAGCCGAACGGGCCCTTCAGCCCCTCGACCTCGGGCAACAGCGCCTCTTCGCCCACTTCCACGCCGTCAAGCACCACCTCGCCGGTGACCGAGGCGCGCAGCGACAGCTTGCCCCCGATCTTCGGCGCGCTCAGCCCCTTTGCGCCCTTTTCCAGGACAAAGCCGCGGATTCGGCCGCCGTGGGCCGCCGATTTTGCCCAGATCACGAAGACATCCGCAATGGGGCTGTTGGAAATCCACATCTTCGTGCCGTTCAGCACATACCCCCCGTCAACCTTTTCGGCCCGCGTCTTCATGCCCCCGGGATCCGAGCCGGCATCGGGTTCGGTCAGCCCGAAACAGCCGATCCATTCGCCTCGGGCCAGTTTCGGAAGGTATCTGCGGCGCTGTTCTTCGCTGCCGTAGGCGTAGATCGGATACATCACCAGCGAACTTTGAACGCTCATCATCGAGCGATAGCCGCTGTCCACCCTTTCGACCTCGCGCGCGATCAGCCCGTAGCCGACATAGCCCGCCCCGAGCCCGCCGTAGCTTTCCGGGATGTTCACCCCCAAAAGCCCCATTTCCCCCATTTCGGCAAAGATCGCCGGGTCGGTGATCTCGTCGCGATAGGCGGCGATCACCCGCGGCTGCAGCTTTTCCTGGGCATAGGCGCGCGCGCTGTCGCGCATCATGCGTTCTTCGTCGCTCAACTGGGTATCGAACAGGAACGGGTCTTCCCAGTTGAAGCCGGCCAGGCCGGGGGCGCTCTGGGGGGGCAGGTCTCGGGCCATGATCTGTCCTTTCGTCGTCTGTCATCGTCTGGCATCGTCTGTCATCGTCGGGAACCGGTCGGCGGCGGCGGGGCCGGCGCCGGGTTCGGGACCGTCGCCCGCGCTGCGCCAGAGCGAAACCGGC